>CAJBZC010000297.1 GCA_903959965.1 uncultured bacterium | reverse complement strand
CGTACGATCGCCAGGGTCCGCTGCTGACGCGCCTTGGTGGAGATATCCGTGTACCGCGTATCGGTAAAGGACACATAAGGCGATACCGCAGGTCGATCGGCCATCGGCTCCATCGAGGCAAGTTCCACCTGGCCGATATGCTTGGTGCCGCCGCCGCCCCGGAAAGCAGGAACGGAGGTCGATCGGCCACCTGCGATCACCGTGTTGTGTGCCGCCCACTGGGCGTAGTAGTTCACATGCATGGGCGCCTCGTAATTGATCCCCTTTCCGGGATCCGGACCCATGACCCGGCCGCGGCCGTAGAGTTCCACAGCCATTCCGTTCGCGTGGTTATGGTTGTAGGTCGCCCCCTGAACGGCATACATCAATCCATGCTGACGATCCATGCCGTTGCGCTGTAGGTAGCAGCGCGCAAAATCAAGTACCCCGCTGCGTGGCCATTCATAGGCCTTCGCGGCTGCTTCCTTGATCTCCGGCAGATAACAAAGCAGGCCCAGATAGTCAGCCTTTGAACGGTCATATCCG
This sequence comes from uncultured bacterium, assembly GCA_903959965.1. Taxonomy (GTDB): domain Bacteria; phylum Bacteroidota; class Bacteroidia; order Chitinophagales; family Chitinophagaceae; genus Pollutibacter. The sequence goes on along the minus strand of CAJBZC010000297.1, from coordinate 19,507 downwards.
TTAAGTTTCGTCAGGGCCTCGTGCGAGGTTACGAGTTGTCGATACATTGATATATCATACCGTTGAGCGAACAGCAACCCGATCTCCAAACATTCGCCACTTTGCGAGGCCGGGCCTGTATCCCCGATCGAAAGAGCCTTCAGATTGGGAAAGGAATATTTCAGCAGCGCATGCGAAGCGGCAAACAGCGCGGGATGATCCCGAAAGACCGGATAACCGTTCTGCTCCATCGCCAGGGCCGAGATCAGCAGACTGCTGACCGGGAAATTGTGATATCCTCCCGGCTCCTTCCAATGCCCGTCGGGCGTGAAATGATGTTCGATCAGCGTGGGCATCGAAAGATGTCCGCAGGCACCAGCGATCGTATCGCGCCGCAGGAAATAATCGATGTATTTTTCGCGCTCCGCCCGATCCTCCAGCGAGAGCGTCGCAAAGACCATCAGCGGGGTCTGCGCCGCAAACCAGTTGTTGTCCCAGAACCCGCGAAAGGTCATGGTATGCGCGATCTTTTGAAAGACGGGCTCATACCATTTCGTTTCATATCGGTGCTTGCGGAGGTAATCGTAGAGGAAATCATGGATGATCGGCATCGGCTCGTAGGCCCCGTCGCCGATGGACTGGATCGACAGAAATCCTGTGCGACAAGGCCCTTCGACGGGTTGCTGATGATAGGCGCCGCGCACCCACTGGTCGAGGATGTCAGCTGCAAACTTTGCATGGGACTCGGAACCGGTCAGCCAGTAGATTATGGCAGCATGCAGGGCCATTTCATTGATCCGGCCGTTGAAACTCTGCACCATCGCCATAGGATCCACCATGTCCCACGCTTCTGTCGAACCACTCCGCTGCAGGCGCATCCGCATCGACGTGTCATTCGGGATCTGATCTTCCAGCCGGGGCATGCGGTAGCCCTTCCCATCCGGGCCCACCGGTCCGCGTTTGTGCGGCGACACCCGAACGGTCGGCACGGGGGCATCTCCGCCGTAACCCATGAGGGCCGTGCCTTCCGGGTCGCTGAAAAACCGTGTGTAGCGCTTGCCTGGCACGCGGTTCATCAGGTAACGGGAGAGGATCCAGTCCGGATCCCGCTGATGACGTTCCACATATTTATCAACCCCCGACCTCATGTCCTTAAAGATCTTCCCGGCCCAGGGCTGCTGCTCCATCTTCTTCAGTACAGCAGCTTTATCGCCGGCACGCACGAGGATATGCGGATGGGAAGCGTTTCGCTGCGCCTGCATTTTATTCGCTGACAACAGGAGCACGCAGGCACACAGCATCTTCAGGGATGACGATCCGATATTCTTCATGCTTGAATTTACTGCGGAAAGCGTTCATTCCCGTATCTTTTCACCCGAATGGCCGGTGGTTCAATGCTGTTGGCCGAAAACACGGATCCGATGGATTTCTCGCTCCGCCCCTTCCACCCGGATGATGCCGAAAGCATCGCATTTCACGCCAATGAATTCGACATTGCGCGCTTCACGTCAGACGCATTCCCGCATCCCTACGAACTCAGTGATGCCGTGAGTTTCATCCGGGGCACGCTTCCGCTACAACCGCAGCGCATCTTCGCGATCGTCATCGATGACAAAGCCGTCGGCGGCATCGGCATCCATCCGCAGGAGGGCGTCGCCCGCCTCAATGCCGAAATCGGCTATTGGCTTGGCAAGGCGTATTGGGGGCAGGGCATCATAACACGGGCCATCCCACTCGTGGTGGAATACGCCTTTCAGCATTTTCAACTCAACCGCATCTATGCGAAGGTCTTCGGCAACAACGGGGCCTCACAACGAGTACTTGAAAAATGCGGCTTTGTGCTCGAAGCCCGCATCCGCGACGGTTGCATCAAGATGAACGAATTGCAGGATGAACTGATCTATGCGATCCGGGCTGCAGAAATCCGGAAAGAATCACCTACGACATGAAAAAACCTGCAATCAGGCTGATCATCGGTATTGCTTGCGGCTTTCTCCCGTTGACCATTAATGCCCAGTCGGATTCTTCCGAAAAAAAATTCAGGTTTTCCGGCTATCTGGAAGCTTATGCAGCGGCAGACCCCGGCTCCTTGCGCGGGACATCAAGACCTTGGTTCATGTACTCATATCATCGCCACCAAGCAATCGCACTGAATATTGCAACCGTTAAAGTCAGTAAGGAGTGGGAGCGTCTCAGGGCGAACATCGCACTGATGGCAGGCAGTTACGCCACGGCCAATCTGTCTGGAGAACCCCGCCTGCTCCGTCACTTGATGGAAGCAAATGTGGGCACCAGATTGGACAAAAAAGGGAAATGGTGGTTGGATGCGGGTGTACTGCCCTCCCACATTGGTTTCGAAAGCGCGATCGGGGCCGATGGATGGAATCTGACACGAAGTCTGCTCGCAGATAACTCACCTTACTTCGAAACAGGGCTTCGCATCAGTCGTACCAGCAAGGATGGGAGAACCTATCTGGCCATGCTGCTCCTCAATGGATGGCAGCGCATCACCAGGGTACAAGGGATCGAACAACCGGCTGTCGGACATCAACTTACCTGGAAGGTCAAAACGGGGCTCACCCTGAACAGCAGCTCATTCATCGGACCTGTCGCCGTTGGTTCAACACAGGTCATGCGGATATTCCACAATGCCTACATGCAATGGGATCCAACGGACAGATTAGCATTTCTGCTGGGCTTTGATATGGGATGGCAGGATGATGAAGCAGGTGGAACTCGCCGTAAATACTGGCATAGTCCGATCTTGATCTCCCGCTACCAATTTCATGATCACGTAACCATTGCCGCCAGACTGGAGCAGTTCCTGGATCTGCATAGGGTGATCATGACGAAACCCGGTCTCTCCGGGATTCAGGTGATCGGACAAAGCATCAATGTCGATGTCCGCCTGACACCCCGACTGCTCTGGAGATCAGAACTCCGCAGCTTGATGGCGGACAGCCCTTGCTTCGAAACTCAGGATGGAAAGATATCACGATACAGAACACTCGGCACCACTTCACTTTCATTCCGTTGGAATTGAGAACGGATGACAGGCTTTACCGCAAGGTCGCGAAGAAACGAAGGACTGAAGGGATCACTTCGCCGTCAATGCCATGGGCAACATCTTCAGAAACGGCATGGCCAGTGAATAATCAACATTTTCATATCGATCCCCGATGGAAAGGTGCTTGTAATAAGATCTTATCCTCCGTTGATATAACTTTTCAGACTCAATGAACCAGGCCATTTCACCGAGTCTTGAGGCGAGGAACCATTTCTCCAGCAATCGGGCACTGCGGCCGTTCCCGTCTGCAAAGGGATGGATCTTTACAAATACCAGATGGATGAAGGCGGCAAAGTAAAAACACTCCGTCATCGACAATTCCCGATCAAGCAGGATATCAACATCCCGGAAGAATTGTTCGAAAACTTCAGCAAGGATCAAAACATCCGCTCCGGTGTAAATACGCTCCTGCCCCGAATAAATATAAACAGGCTTGTTCCTGAGGCTGCCCCGGTATTTGTCCTCCTCCAAAATGGTTTGCGTAGAAAGTTCATGCGCCGACAGAAAGGTCGATCTTGATAACATATGCTGCCGCGCAAACTGATAGGCCGCCCTCAGATCTTCGATCTCCCGGAATGATTTGCTCTTGGTATTGAGACCTGTCGAAGAAAACCGGAGATAAGATTCCAGATCAATGTGATTTCCCTCGATCATGGAAGAGTAAACGGAAGCCTGGGCTAGCGCATACCCATAAGCATCTGCCTGATCCTGTCGGGATCTCAGCTTGTTGAAATGCTTTTGAATACTGATGGGCTGAACCTGTCGATACTTATCCAACCAGGTCGATTTGATGAGGCTCAGCCGCATGTCTTTGATTTAATGATGAATGTACGATGCGCTGTGGAACTGACCATCGATCCTGTTTCCAGACCGATCCCTTCGCGCCTTTCTCCCTTCGCGGTGAATGCCTTCAATCCTCCAGCATCATGCGAACGATCTGCTCCCACTCTTCATTCAGAGACACCTCAGGCCGCTGACGACCCGCCCGCTGGTACCAGTAATCGGCATTCCAGATATCTCCTTCCTTGCGATGCAGATAGGCATGGATATGCGCAGCGGATCGATCCGGCAAGTCCTGCACACAGGCATGAGCGGTATCCCAGTCACCCCGGCGATCATGCCATAAAGCCTTGAGATGATCCGACAGACCCACCGTTGGCTGTGCTTCTTCCAGGGATTGAATGTATGATTCGAATGGTATTCCGGCCATGACGCTAAATTACAGAAACCCGTCTTCCCCCCTTCGTGGTCAGGTCATAAGATATCTTCTAAATAGAGTATCTTTTGGCAAATTTCTCATCCCATGTCCCGCCACTCGCTCCGTCAGCGACTCAAATATCGGTTAGAGCACACGCTGGCCGCCGGCAGCGCCGCCGTTATCGGATGGCTGGCCGCCGTTTCTGCGCTGATCATCCTCATCGCCTCGATCCTGATCATCCTCTTCCGGATCCCCGCGTCCGAAGAAAGCACAGAACCCTGGAGCCTGACCGAAAGCCTGTGGAACAACCTCATGCGCGCCCTCGATGCCGGTAACCTGGCAGGGGACACGGGCTGGGGACTTCGGCTCGTCAGTTTTGGCGTGACGATCGGAGGGATCTTTATCGTTGCCATCCTCATCGGTTCCATTAGTTCTGGCATCGAAGACGCGATCACGGAACTGCGAAAAGGCAAATCCCTGGTGATCGAAAAAAACCATACGCTCATCCTCGGCTGGGGACCGAAGGTTTTTCAGATCATCACCGAACTGGTGATTGCCAATGAAAACCAGCAGAAACCACGCATCGTGGTGATGGCCGACATCGACAAGGTCGAGATGGAAGACGAGCTCCGCCAGAAGATCCCCGATACCCGCAACACCCGGATCATCTGCCGCACCGGCAGTCCGATCGACCTCGACGACCTGAAACTCGTCAACTTCAATGATGCCCGGTCGATCATCGTCATTTCTCCCGAGGACTCTGATTTCCAGGACACCTTCGTCATCAAGTCGATCCTGGCCATCACCAACAACCCCGATCGGAGGCCCCAGCCCTTCCATATCATCGCCGAGATCCGCGATGCGCGCAACCTGGAAGCGGCAAAACTGGTGGGTGGCGACGAACTGACCGTCCTCCTCAGCGCCGACATCATCTCCAGGCTGACGGCCCAGACTTGCCGCCAATCGGGACTCTCCGTGGTCTATACCGAACTGCTCGACTTCTCCGGTTCCGAGATCTATACGATAGAAGAAAAGGCCCTGCACGAAAAAACCTTCCGGGAGATCATCGGCGCCTACAACCACTGCACTGTGCTGGGCATGAGAACCGGCGAGGGTCAGACCCTGCTGAACCCGCCGATGGACAGGATCCTGCAACCTGGCGACGGCATCATCGTCATTGCAGAAGACGACGATAAGATCATCCTTGCCCGGGATACCCCCCCTTCACCCCTGACCGAAGCCATTCGCGAACGCCGGGAAAGCGCGCTCACACCGGAACGTACCCTCATCATGGGATGGAACGCAAAGGCCGCCCGGATCATCCAGGAACTCGACCACTACGTGCCCGCCGGATCAAAAGTGCTGGTGGTCAGTGAGGAGGAACCCCCGGAAACGGAATTACAAGAAACCCGGGATGCCCTCGTTAACCTGACCCTGCAAACAGAACAGGCCGACCTCACCGCCCGGAAAGTGATCGAACGGATCGCCCCTGTTGATTACGATCACATCATCCTGCTCTGCGACCAGGAACTCGATGTCCAGGAAGCAGATGCCAAGATCCTGATCAGCCTCCTGCACCTGCGCAATCATGCGGAACAACACGGTAAAGACCTGAACGTCGTCAGTGAGATGCGCGACGTCCGCAACCGGACCCTCGCCGAAGTCGCCAAGGCCGATGACTTCATCGTCAGCGATAATATGATCTCGCTGCTGCTCGCCCAGATCAGCGAAAACAAGGCCCTGGCCGATGTCTTCGACCGGCTCTTCAGCAATGAAGGATCTGAGATATACATCCGGTCCATCGGCGATTACGTGGAAACCGGCATCGAAATGGACTTCCACACCCTGCTCGAAGCGGCCGCCCGCAAAGGAGAGACCGCCATCGGATACCGCATCGCGGCCGACAGCCGGAACCCGGACAGAGCCTACGGCGTGGATTGCAACCCCATCAAATCCGCAAAACGCAGCTTCCAGCCGGAAGACCGCATCATCGTACTGGCGGAAAGTTGATCTCTGCCACTACTTCGCGGCCTTGCGGTCAGGTTTACCGCAAAGGAGCAAAGTCAGGAAGCCGCGAGATAGCCTTCGCCTGAACCATTAACCGACCCGCGGCTGAGTTCAGTTTCCGTCTCCTCAAGGCCCGACAGAAACCGAGCCCGGTGCGTGACAGACATGGGCTGGGGCAGCGGTAGGATCTCCGGCTCGGGTGCCGCCATACTGCCACCGGTAGCAAGAGCGGCTTTAGATTGATGATAGGCCGCTACGGACGCCATCAACTGCTCGATATAACTGTCCCAGGAGTAAGACTCCACAGCGGTATGTGCCAACCGACACATCGCCGGATAATCCTCCGACTCAAAGATCTGAGATACAGCGGCCGCGATCAGATCGGACCGGTTCTCCGGACAGTAACATCCAAAATCTATCGCACGGGAGAAGGTTTCGGTGAACTCTCCATACGGAGTGACCACCACCGGCAAATACATGAACATGGCCTCTACCGTGGCGGAAAATGCCCCCCAGCGCGGCGTCGTATTCACAAACACCCGCGCCTGACGCATCAGATCGTAATACAAGGCGCGCTCTTCGGGATGTCCCTTGTCGAGGTAACCATGACAATGCACACCCTCCGGCAACGAACCGAAAGCCCGCTCCGTCATCCCGACAATATCCAGCTGCAGATCCGGCATGACCGGTTTCAGTAATTTGAACGCTTCGATCAGCTGGCGTGCACCCTCAACATATTTATCCTTTCCAATAAACAGGATCCTGCTGGCCGACATCCGCTGACGGATGATATCCGCCTCGTCGTCTGGACCGACCACCGCATTGATGACATTGCCCAGGTAATGCGTTTCCGGATGCTTGTACCGGTCGATCATATAACTCTCCACCCGCGGGAACAACGGGAATATGAGATCGGATCGCTGAATGCAGGCATCTTCCCGGGCAATGGAACACCGCTCAAAGATATCCGGCTTCCTGTCCTTAAAATATCGGATGTGATGATCGTAGGTCCAGTCGCCGAATTGCAGGCAGGTCGCCCGGCTCATGCCGGCCGAAGAAAAACTGAAGGTCAGGAAAATGTGATGATCCGCATCCGGATGCGCCTTGATGGCAGATCTGATGCGATGCTTGACGTCCAGATAATGTATCCAGGATCGGAAATAATCGTAGGTCGTATTCGGTGCGAATCTCCTGACGATCGGCATCACCCGGCGATTGAACCATTTTCTCAAACGTTGACGTGGATTGATGTCCACCCGATGCACACGAACACCCTTCCGAATGAGTGTCTCTGTAAAACAGTATGGCACATTCGACCAGGTCGAGAGTTTCGAGGAATCCCCATTCGTGAAAACGATCACTTCATTCATCCATCCGGATAAACGTCAAATTGAACGGGTTAGTGTGCCGATCGATCCGAAAAGGAGATCAAGCCATCAGTGCGCGCAAAAGGAAAAAAAGAACGGACGGACAAAGCAGACAACCCATGCCAGTATAAAAAGTCGCCGTCAGGGCGCCATAAGGCACCAGCCTGGCATCCGTGGCAGCCAGCCCTGCCGCGACCCCGCTCGTCGTGCCGATGATGCCGCCATAGGCCATGGCCGTCTGCGGATTGTCCAAACCGATTCGCCGGGCCAACAGCGGGGTGAGGATCGTCACGAAGATCGTCTTGATCACCCCCGTGGCAATGCTGATCGCGATGACTTCGGAGGAAGCCCCCAGCGCCGTGCCGGTGACAGGACCTACAATGAAGGTACAAGCCCCCGCCCCGATCGTTGCCAGACTCACCGGATCTGCATATCCCATCGAAAAACCGGACACAACACCAAAGCCAAAAGCGGCGAGAATGCCGACGAACAGCGACAGAATGGCACGGCCGCCGGCCTTCCTGATCTCGGAAATACTGGCGCCCATCGCCGTCGAAACGATCGAGAAATCCCGCATCATGGAGCCGCCGATCACCGCCATGCCCGCCAGCAAGGGATGATCTGCCACGCCCTTCGATCCGCCGAAATAGGCGAAAAAAAGCCCCAACCCGATGGCGATCGCGACGCCGGGCATCCGGTTACCGGTCAGATACCGCGAGATCAAATGAGAAACATACATGACCAAACCCACCCATAAAAGGGCGATGATCATCTCATATTTCAACAGGGAATCAAAGAGGGATGTCATGGATTATCATTTGAAGACCCTTGGTCATGTCCCCGCTTCGGCGCGAGCAACGGAATGAGCAGAAAACAGAAAACGGTGCCACCTACACCTGCCACCACCGCCAGCCAGCCACCCTGCAGGGCCGCCTTCACATGCTGCGTCGAAGCCATCGCCACCACCACCGGAATATACATCCCGCTCCAGAACCGGATGCCCGACTCGGATTCCGTATCGATCCATCCCCGCCGTTTCATCCAGTCGCCGAAAATGATCAACAGCAACATGGCAAATCCCACACCGCCAATGTTGCCGTTGAAATCAAACAACCTGCCCAGCCACTCGCCGAGCAGCTGTCCGGTCAGAAAACAGATCGATAGTACCGCAACACCGTAAATCTTCATGTATGGAAGAATTATTTAGGTAGAATTCCAAAAATAACCGCAAAAAACCGCAAAATCACGCACCAAACAAGGGCCTGACTTCCGGTTTCATCACCTTACCCATCGCATTGCGGGGCAGTTGATCGACCCGAAGATAACGCCTCGGCACGCGATACGCCGGGATCCGGTCACGAAGCCAGGCGGTCAATGCCGTGAAATCAATATCGGCATTCGAAACGACGGCCGCCGCCACCAGCTCGCCCCACTCCTCATCGGGCAACCCCACGATGGCGCAATCCTCGATCGAAGGATGTTCCCTCAACACCTCTTCGATCTCCAGCGCCGATATCTTATATCCACCAGATTTGATGATGTCCACCGAGGTCCGACCCATGATGCGGTAGTATCCATCCTCCAGCACGGCCATATCACCCGTCCGGAACCATCCACCGGGCGCAAACGCCTCTTCCGTGGCCTCCGGCCGGTTGTGATAACACCTGAATACATTGTGACCCCTCACCTGTATCTCTCCGGGCTCACCCGGCGCAAGCTCCATGCCCTGTTCATCCACCAGCCTCACCGACACACCGGGCAGTGGCAGCCCGACAGCACCGGCCCTGCGTTCCCCATCCAGCGGATTGCTGATGGCCATGCCGATCTCCGTCATCCCGTATCGCTCCAGCAACGTATGCCCGCTGATCCGCCGCCAGTCCTCCATCACGCTGACCGGCAAGGCCGCCGATCCGCAGACCAACAGACGGAAGGCCGATAACGCATCGTGGATCGCTGCCTGACGATCCGCCGGCAATAGGTTCCAATGCGCGATCAGTTTGAAATAGATCGTGGGGACGGCCATGAAGACATTCACCCGTCCCTCCAGGAAGATATCAAAAAGACGGTCCGCTGAGAATTGACGCAGGAATGTGAGCGTGGCCCCATTCGAGAGGCTGCAGGAGACGACGTTCACGATTCCGTGGATGTGGTGCAACGGGAGGACATTCACAATGTGGTCCATCGCCGACCAGCCCCAGGCATCCGTCAGGGTTGTTATTTGCGCCTCGAGGTTTTCGTGGGTCAACACAACACCCTTGGGTTTGCTGGTCGTGCCGCTGGTGTAAAGGATCATCGCGTCGCGTTCAGCAGCAACTTCGGGTAGGGCGACGACGCGGGTCGGATGCTCGCGACCAAGGACAATCAAACGGAGGTTGTTTGTCCGGGCATGATCTGCCAACAGTGTTTCGAACCGGGGCGAAACAACAAGAACATCTGACCGGGTATCCTCCAGGACATAGGTCAGGGATGGCAGGGGATGCGTCAGGCAGAGCGGCACACAAATACCACCTGCACGCCAGATCGCCCACTGTACGGACACATAGCCAAATCCCGGATCCACCATGAAGGCCACGCAGCTCCCACGCAGATCATCCTGGCCAGTCAGCAGTTCGTAAGCCAGGTCGCGCGAGGCTTCCAGCAAATCACTGTAGGTGTAAGACAGCCCCTCGTCATGTATCGCGATGCGCTCGCTGTGTTCCGCGGCTTTTCGGATGATGGATGGCATGGAGATTCATTTTACAGGCATGGTCTGCAAGTACCTAATAGCCCATCCGTAACGGATGGCATTCAGTGCGCGCATGCCTTCGGTCAACTCAAGATACGGGTTATAGCGGTTGTCTATCACACCCTTATTTGAATCGTTGTTGGACGGGTCGCTCAGCGGATCCAGCGGATCATTATCCTGATAGCGGAACCAATGCCAGCCGACCGCGTTCGGGATCGTCAGTAACTTCAAACAGAAATGCTGGTAATGGGCCGCCCGGTCGCGCTGAGTACGCACCAACCAGCCCGCACCGGTGATGTTTGGCAGTCCGGAATCCTCCGCCTTGGTGTAGAATTCGGTGATCATGAACGGCTTCGGCAAGGCGGACCATCTGACCGCCTCTGCATCCGTCACCGCCCAGTTCCCGTAATAATTGATCGAGATCACATCCGCATGGCGCGCACAGGCCTCCAGCACAGCAGGATTGTTTTTTGCAGCAGCATGCAGGCGACTGCCGAAATACAGGTGATTCGGATCTGCAGCCTTGATGGCCCGGGACACCGTTTCGTAATAGACAGATGTGACATGTCCTGCGAATCGCTCCTCCTCAGATGGGCTTATTACCAACGTGTCCAGGCCCTGCGTCCTCACCCATTGTATAGCTGCACGGTAACCCGCCGACTGTTCATCAGCGATACGGAGCAGGTCCCTCAGCATGGGCGTCTGGAAGGGCAGTTCGTTGTCGGAAAAATGACCCGTCAGCCAGCGGTCATCCCTGGAACCCGACAGCTGTGTCTCCGCCCGCTGACGGCAAAATGCTGCAAAAACCGGTTCAAAAATGAAAGCCGGAACCGGCCAGTCCTTCGTTACAGTATCCTGCCGCCGCCGCTGCTGCGCATATCCCGCCAGCATGCTCAGCTGTGTGGAATATGGGATCGCCCGCTCCGGATACCGGCGGTTGAAGCGTCGTATCACGGCCGTATCGCTCCAGGAGCCCAGCATGTTCAGCCCGCTGCGATCCATCAGATCCCGTACAGCCGACATCCAGGCCAACTCATCCCCGAACTTCTCGGCATACGAACGCTTCTGCTGAGGCGAGCTCTCCCTTCTGACACTGTTCAGCGCTGCAGCCAGAAAGGCATATCCCTCCGGATCCACCATCCAATGTCGACCATCCCGAACCTCTGTCCGGAAGAAACCCGTGGCCCGAAACCGAAGACCTTGCCAGGCTCCGGTCACGGATGTCAGGGAATCCGGCCGGAGCCGAAAGGGAAGACCCGCGACCGTCTGCGTACGGAAAGGCATCCAGTCGGAATACACGATGTTGCGCTGCTTGTCGCGACTCCATTTGCGGGCCTCCACCTCGATCGGACCGGTCGCATGCTGCGATGAAGCATCACAGGGTAATATCGAAAAAAAGGAGACTATGATCTGTAAGAACAGGATGCGATGCATCAGTATCCGGGGTTTTGGGGCATGGGTTTCGTCAGGTTCGCATCGATGACCGACTGAGGAATGGGCAGGATGGTATCCCTGAGGGCGATCACCGGACCTGCGTTCCGATTGTACTGTTTCGTGCGGTCAAACCAGGTACCTGTCCGCAGAAGCGTGTAGCGGCGGTGCTCCTCAGTGACCAGTTCCCTGGAACGCTCGTCCAGGATGAGGTCCAGGTTCACATTCGCTGCCGCCACCGGCGTGGCTTTCGCCCGCGTCCTTAGAGCATTGATGGTGATGGCAGCATCTGCCATTTCACCCAGACGAAACTGCGCCTCCGCGAGGATCAGATAGGTCTCAGCTAGTCTAAGATAAATGATGTCATTGAAATTGGATCCCTGCTGGAGATCCGATGGTACAGACGGTGCCCAGTCCCACTTACGGGTGCTCGGCCAGTTCTGGGCCGTGCCCGCATTGGTCACAGGCTCCTGCGACGGCAGAGGGGTGAGTTTCACGGTATCTCCGATCTTTCCGCCCGTCGGCAGAGATGCCGGGTTGTTCATCAAATAGAACAGACGCCAGGCATGATAGGAACCACGTTCATCCGTCGGACCATACACCGACAAGGCATAGCGCGTCACACCGAAACGACCGATACCGCGACCGCCGTACTCCACCGAGAAGTTGATGGGCAGCTTGCCGCCCACGCTGATCCGCTCATATCGATTCACCCACCAGCGACGCATGATCACATTCTCAGCGCCCTGAGCCAGGTACTCGTTTTGCAACACGTACAACGCTTCCGTATTTCCTTCACTGCGATTCGAATTCCCGTCAATGAACATGTCTGTGAAAGCTGTGCCCGGCTGCGTCCGGTTAACGCCGTAACGGGCTGTCACCAGCTTGTAGAGCGATCCGTTCACGAGCGACTGGGCCTTGGTCTTCGCCTTGGCAAAATCACCCATGGCGAGGTATAGCTCGGCCAGGTAATGCGTGGCGACCGCCCGGGGGAAACGCGCCGCATTGGGCGCCGGATCGGACAAGTTGGCTTCGGCGAAGAGCAGGTCTTCCTCCATGGCCTTGCGCACAGCCGCGCGTGGCGTCCGTTCCCAGTCGGTACGGATGTTATCACCCTTTGATTCGTTCAGGGTCAACGGCACATCACCCCAGAGATAGGTCAGATGGCGATAAGCCCAGGCCCGCACCAGCCGCGCTTCTCCGACGATCTGGTTCTTTTCTGCGGCTGTCCATTTGAGTTCGGGATTCTCTGCCCGACCTATGATCGTGTTGGCGGCATTGATGGTCTGATATAGCCAGGCCCAGCTGTTGCTGAGGTATCCCTGCGCCGGATTCAGCAGCACGCCGAAACTATTGAAGATCCGCTCCGGCTGACCACCGCCGGCCGGAAAGGGAGAAAAGGCATTGTCGACCCCGATGAACGCAGGGGTCAGATACATGTCATTGGTGCTGTTGTTGTTGAAACCACCGTCGATCCCTCCGCGCTCACGTCGCACCAGGTTGTAGAGGCCGTAAAGCCCGGATTCAAAGCCTGCCTTATTGACATAAAGATTATCGGGGGCGATGATGGCACGCGGCGCCTCGGTCAAGAAATCCTTGCGACAGCCGGTTCCGATCCCCAGCATGAGCATCGATGAGAAAATGATGAGTTTATTCATGACGAATGCTGTTTAAAGTGAAAGATTGATACCGGCGATGACCTCACGCTGCAGCGGTACACCCAGCTGATTGCTGATCTCGGGGTCAAGGCCACGATAAGGCGTGAAGGTTGCAAGATTGCGGCCGGTTACATAAACTTTGAGCGTGTTCAGTTTGGCACGCTGCAACCACTTCGATGGCACCTGGTAAGCTAGTGATAGATCCTTGAAACGGATGAAATCCGCCCGCTCGAAGAATCCAACGTTAAATTGGTTGGCCAGCGCATCATTCGCAAAATGCGTCCCCGTCGGGTTCTTATCAGACCACCAGTCTTTCTTCGTTGTGTTCAGCCGCACATCACCATAGACCGCATCGTTTTCGGTGGGATTGCTCTTGGTGATGCCCGCCACGCCGTGGAAGAAGACCATCAGCGTGAATGGCCCCATTTTGAAATTGTTCGTCACACCCCAGATCAGCCGGGGGTCCTGGTTGCCCAGGATCATGCGGTCGGCCGCCGTGCTGATCGTACCATCGCCATCGGCATCCAGCACCCTGACGTATCCGGGTTTCGCGCTGGCCTTCTGGGCGGAAGCAGCGACCTCTTCCGCAGAACGGAAAATGCCGTCATACTTCAAACCGTAGATGACCCGGATCGGCTTGCCAATGAACCAGCCGTTGCCCACATCATCCTTACCGTCTCCGTAGAGATCGACGATGGCATTGGTGTTATGGGAGACATTCAGATTGGTCGACCAGTTGAAATTACCCGACTTCACATTGATCGTATTCAAACTCAACTCCACGCCCCTGTTGGATGTCTTGCCAATATTCTGCAGGATCCGAGTGAAACCCTGCACCGACGAGATATTACGCTCCAGCAGCAGATCCTCCGTACGTGCTGTGTAGTAATCCACCGAACCCTGGATGCGATTGCCAAAGAATCCGAAATCCACGCCCAGGGTGAGGGTCTTGGTGGATTCCCATCCGAGCTGCTCGTTGGCGAGGCGGTTGGGTACATAGCCCGTCAGCAGCGAAGTACCTGCGAGATAACCGCGGGTGGACAACGTCGCGAGCGACTGAAAACTGGATACAGCTTGGTTGCCGTTCAGGCCATAAGAAGCCCGAAGTTTCAGGTTGTTCAGGGAAGAGATGCCGGACATGAAGCGCTCGCTGCCCAGATTCCAGGCTAGCGCAAAAGAAGGAAACAGGCCGTACTTCGTATCGTCACCGAAACCGGAATAACCATCACGTCGGGCAGTGACCGTCAACAGGTAACGACTGTCATATCCATAGTTCAACCGCAGCATCTGCGAGAGGATGGCCTGGCGATACTCCGTTGAGGAGGGCGTCAATAGTTTTGCCGCATTCATCTGATAATTGGTCAGTACATCATTCGGGAAACCCACGCCGATGAGTTGGTCACGGTCGTAATCGTTTGCCTGGCTGCTGTACAGACCCGTAAAGTTGACATTATGCTTACCGAATCCGCGTGCATAGGTCAGCAGATGTTCCACGGTCACGTTGCGTTCCACGGAATTGTAATTCACCGCCCGTCCGTTGTTCTCGAAGCCTTCCTTCGTATCGACGCCGAAATAGCTCTTCCGAAGGTTGTTATCGAATTCGATCCCCGCGTTGAGGCGATACGACAGCCCCTTCACCCAGGGCACGTCGATCTTCGCATAGTTCGAACTGAAGAGCCGGTAAGAATTGTCGCGGTTCAGCGCCAGCAGATCCCCCAGCGGGTTGCCCGCCGTGTTGTATTCCGGCCAGGCATAGATCGTAGGCTTACCGTCGGGTCCGTAGGCGGTGGTGAGCGGATTCATGTAATTGGCGCCAAAATCACCGGAGAAGGTCGCCGGAAGCCCGCTGCGATCCTGGAACGACAGTTGGGAAGAAGTACCCATCGACAGCCAGTCGGTGATCTTTACGTCCAGACCGGGACGGAGCGTGTAGCGGCGGAAGGCATCGTTGATGGCGATACCCTTGACATCGAGGTAGGTGGCCCCTAGATAGAAACTGATGCGGTCGGAACCTCCGGCCACATTCACGCTGTGCTGCGCACGGGTGCCGCGCTGCGTGGCAAGATCATACCAGTCGACCCATTGGCCCGCCTGATTAATGACCTCCTCAGAAGGCGTCATCGCCGTGGCAGGTATGTTCAGCCTCGACTTCTTGAACTCATAGAACTCCGGACCCGTCATCAGATCTGGTTTATTAATGATCGTCTGCGTTCCATAGAATCCATCATAGGTGATGTTCAGCCGGCCCTTGCGGCCTTGCTTGCTGGTCACCAGGATGACCCCGTTGGCCCCGCGCGAACCGTAGATCGCGGCAGCGGAGGCATCCTTCAGGATCTCGATCGACTCGATATCATTCGGGTTGATCTCGGAGATGCCGCCCGTGTAGGGGATCCCGTCCCAAATGACCAGCGGACCGTTACTGGCACTGATCGAATTCCGGCCGCGGATATCGATCGTGAGATCATTGCCTTCCGCACTGCCGCTGTTGGTGTTGATCAGCAGTCCGGGCACCGCCCCCTGCAAAGCCTGGGCAATGTTCGTATTCGGAAGTTGCTGCAGTCGCTCCCGCGGCAGCGAGGCCACGGAACCCGTCACGTCCTTCTTTTTCTGCGTACCGTAACCGATCACCACGATCTCTTCCGTGCGGGCCAGGGATCGCTTGAGGGTCACGTTAAAGGATCCGGCAGCAGATGCCTTGTATTCCACCGGATCATAACCAACGAAGGAGAAGACCAGGACCTCCCCCACGTTGGGAACTTCAATAGCATAACGGCCGTCGGCATCGGTGGTGACGCCCTTTCCGGTGGATTTCACCATGACCGACACCTGCGGCATGGGCTGGCCCTCTTCATCCGTGATCCGGCCGGTGAGGGTTACAGGCGGAGGCGGCGGGGTCTCAGGCTTCGCCACGGGACGTTCACGCTGCTTGATGATCACATTGCTGCCCGAGATCACATAAGTGAGTTCGGAATCTTTCAGCAGGATGTCGAGCACCTGGCTGACGGGCATTCGTTTGACTGACAGATCGAAGGTTTTCAGTCCTTTCAACTGTTCGCGGGCGTAGATAAACCCGAGGGATGTTTGTCGCTCGATGGCCCGAAATACCTGTTCTGCCGGAGCGTTCCGTACAGACAGGTCAACCGTCTGACTGAAGCCGCTGGCAGCCGCCTGCAGGCAGGTGACGAGCATGAGGAGAAATGTCAACTTCATCTGGAGGTGATTTTTGATGATGGATGTACGCCGGCTGTTCCGGCCCTTTCGATTTGTGTCGTATGGCATATTTGATATGATTAGGGGCGGTTGACTTCTATTCGCCCCAGGCGGATGTTGAAAGCGACCAAGCCCGTGAGGGATAGTTTTTCGAGGAAGGCAGACACCGGAACATCCCGACTGATGCGGGCCACGAACTGGTACGGGATCTCGTCGCGGAAATGGACATCCACATCGTAATAACGGGAAATTTCCTGCATGATCGTCTGCAGATCCACGCCATCATAAATGAACTGTCCGTTCTTCCAGGCCATCACAGACTCAGTATCCGCTGATTGTATGGTCAGACGGGCGGGAACCAGTTCAGCCTGCTGACCTGGCCGAAGCATCTCCTGTGCGCTGCCTCGCTGCACGCGGACGGATCCTTCCAACAACGTGACCTGCCGGCGGTCAGCATCTCCGTAGGCTCTGATGTTGAAATGCGTACCCAATACCCGGACCCTGAGATCGCCCTGTTCGACGATGAAGGGGTGTCCGGGATCATGCGCCACTTCAAAATAGGCCTCGCCGGTCATGGACACTACGCGTTCTGCACCACGGAATCCCGTGGGATAAGTGATCGAGGAAGCTGCATTCAGCCAGACAGCAGAACCGTCGGCCAGCACCAGTCGCATGGGCCGGGAACCGCGCGGAAGGGAAAGCGTGTGGAAAGTGATCGAAGCCTCGGCGGCGGCATCATAGACGATGGCACCGGCATCGTTTCTGGTAACGGCCAGGGATGGATCGCTGAGGAGGATGCCAGAGGCGGTGCTGTCGAGGTAGATGCGGCGGCCATCCGCCAGGGTAAGGGTAGCCCGCGCCTGATCAGGCGGAGTGATATCGGTGACAGGCGCCTCTGCGATGACTTGTGATGGCTGATCCGATTGGCGGGCGTCGGATGGAAGGTAGAAGAAGAGTGCGATGCCGATGATGGCGGCGGCGGCGGCAACCTGCATCCAGATAGGCAGGAACCGGCGACGCATCGGGGTTTCAGGGGTTGTGACAGGTTCCGGAAGGGTTTCCGGCAAGTTGATGCGGCTGCGGAGGGAATGCCAGAGACGTTCACGATCGGCAGACGACACGTTCGCACCGGCGTCAGACGACGTCTCCGCCCAGTGACGGGCAAGCAGAGCGCTCAATTCCTGCGCATGTGCGGGATCCTCCAGCCATTGCTGGATGGCACGTATCTCCTCCGCATCACAGCGGCCTTCGATGAATTTGATGAGTGTAGTAGTGTCCATGATGAATCCACTTCATCATGTATACGCTGATCCCGGCCCAAACCCCTAGTCGATCAGAAAAAAAATCAGGAGACCGCAGGCGGTACCCATGTCCTGGCGGGCGAAGAATTCACGCATCGACTGCAGGGCAGCGGCCATATGGTTTTCGACCGTCCGCACCGAGATGCCCAGTCGGTGTGCGATCTGCTGGTGAGTAAGCCCCTCCTGGCGACTCAGAGTGAAAACATCCCTTCTGCGGGGCGGCATCGAATCGATGGCGCGGTGGTACAACTCCTCCAACTGGCGGTGAAAAGTGATATCCTCCGGTCCTGGTTCCGAAGTCATGGCCGGATCACCGGGATTGAGTGCTGACGTTGCCGGGGAACGGGCGAGTTTACGGAGATGGTCTATCGCCAGGTGGTGCGCAACAGTGAAGAGGAACGCATCGATCGGCCGTTCGGGATCGATCTGCTGCCGTTTTTCCCATATCCGCAGGAACAGGGCCTGGGTGAGGTCTTCCACCTCGGCGTGCGACCGGCTATGACGGCGCATAAAGCGCATGACCCTGTCCAGATAGGTATCGAACAGGGTGCGGAAGGCTTCGGGATCCCCTTCCCTCAGGCGGACAAGCAATGCGGATAACGGCACAGTTGCAAGATAACAAGAAAGCGGGCTGCTTGTTGGCGGTAGCCATTCCTTCATAGTACATACCAAATTGTAGCCCCGAAAACACATAAGATTGATTAATTTTATAGGGACATGGATTACAGATCATACATAACCATCAACCCCGAAATCAGATTTGGAAAGCCCTGCGTCATGGGTACACGCATATCTGTATACGATGTGCTGAGTTGGTTGGCCTCGGGAATGAGTGTTGAAGACATTATCGAAGACTATCCCGAATTGAGCATTGAAAAAATCAGGGCATGCCTGAGTTTTGCAGCAGACAAGGAGCATAAGTTAAAGATCGCTTCATGAAAATGCTCTTCGATCAAAACAGTATAGAAGTTGTTCTCGTAAAAAAAGTCCGCCTATAATTGTCATCCTATGTTTGTATTTCATTTTGGTGTGGATGAAATACAAGATTCCTCGCTCCGCTCGGAATCACCTCTCTTTTACTTGTCATTCCGAGCGGAGCGAGGAATCTTGTATTGGCTGTTCCTTAAAATTATATCATTTAAAAAAATGTCATCCTGAGGCCGCCGAAGGATCTTGTATTGGCTGTTGCTTTCTTCACCAAACAACCCGCTTAGAATTATATCTGCAGAATCGAATATTTATCGTAATATTGCGATTGATATGGGAACCACCAAAACAGAAATGTTCACCACCGAGCAGAACGAACTGGCCTCCATGTTCAAGGCCATGGCGCATCCCGCCAGGATCGCCATCCTGCAATCCCTCGTGAAACGCAACGAATGCGTATGCGGTGGACTCGTGGAAGAACTCGGACTGGCACAGGCGACCGTCTCCCAGCACCTCAAAGAATTGAAGACGGCCGGACTGATCCAGGGCACCGTGGAAGGTACCCGCGTCTGTTACTGCATACATCCGGAGACCTGGGAGCGATACCGCCTCAGCTTGTCAGCCTTCCTTCAACAGG
>CAJBZC010000296.1 GCA_903959965.1 uncultured bacterium | reverse complement strand
TTTTCTTCGTAATACAAACATAGGATGACGAATGACTGCCAGCGCATCATCGGTCACGAAGGGAACGCCCAACTGCCGGGCGAATGCACGGCCAGGTTCAGAGGGACTCATCGCAGCAACGACGGTGGCATCCTCGAAATGTCGGTTGATGTGCTGCAAATGGATGCGTCCTATGCGCCCGATGCCGAGGAGTCCGAGTTTGATCATGATCTTTGATTTACAACGCCCTTACATGTGTGAATTTCTTGTTTTTTCCCCAATAAGGGCTAGTATAGAAATTTAAAGAGGCATTCCGACTTCCAAATGCTGGCTGGCTCGGCTATCTTTATCCGGATGCATCAGTATATCCGTGCCTTCATATTCTTACTGGCTGCCGGGATCATCATGTTATTCCTTCAATTTCCTGATCGATTCCGGCTCGTTTTTTCATATTGGATCTTTGGAGCCACTGCAGCGATTATTCTGTTATTTGATGTCCGCAGATCCATCCCAGGATATGCTGTACTCCATAGTCATGAAACTGAGCGAAGGATCAAAAACCGTAAGGGATGGATGTTGTTTACGTGTATCCTCCTGATGCAGTTTGGATTTCTGCATGAACACATTTTCGGCCCGGATCCTGCTGACAGTAGTTTGTATAAAGGTGTGTTCACCCTTGGAGGTTATATGCCTTACTCCGACAATGCAGATTATTTGATCGGTGTACAGGCATTTTTAAAATACGGATTGACCATATCCATATCCGTTTTTCGTCCTCAAGGGATGTTTTGGTCGGCTTTACTTTACAAGTTGGCCGGTGAGTCGATGATACTGTTTTTTTACCTTCAGGCCATCTTTTCATCCGTAGCCATTTTCACATCAGCCATTATTTTACGCCGACTTCTGAGTTGGCCATGGGTATTATTTTTCACCTGGCTGATTTCAGGTTATGCAGGTTTGTTACAAGGTACCTTTCTGACTGAACTGACTTCCTTGCCCTTCGCTCTGCTCTCGTTGTCACTGCTTATTCAGGGATGGACGGAAAGACGAATCTGGCCACTGTTTTTTGGGGTAGCGATGCTTGCACTGGCCTTTGAAATGCGACCGGCCGTATTTCTTCTTCCACCATTTATCTTTATACTCATTGGCTGGTCACCAGGAACCGCTGCCCGTTTTAATTGGAAAATCGTATTCGTTTCTATGGCTGTTTACCTACTAACGGTCATGTGTAACCGAAAAATCATACAGAAGCTTGATCATCCTCCTGCCGTCATCAGCAATACGTATGGAAAACTTTATCAGATATACAGAGGATCAGAATACTGGAATGAAGCCAATAAGATAGTACCGGAAAAAAGTTTAACGGGTCCAGCCATTGCACATTTGTATCGGCAGCAATATGTACATCAGCTGATCCGGAAAGATCCAATGCCATTGGTCAGGAATTATCTGCTCCGACTTTCAAAAACGTGGATGCAACCACAGAAACTTTTTGAGGTTATCCATCCGCAGATGTCTGCCGGGTTCTCGATCATCCTGTTATCCCTGATTTTTGCCGGCTTTATTATGCACAGGGGTAAACGATCGATGATCGTCATCCATGCAATGATCGTATCCTATCTGGCAGCAGCATTATTATCGCTCCCCTTTTTGCATGCTGAACTACGGGTGATGTCTGTAACACAGCCCATTGTTGTCTTGACTTTTGTAATGGCCATGTTCAATGCATATTCCATCTGTACTACTATCCTTCAATTCATCTTGTATAAAAAAAGTCCACGCCATTCCTTATACTTTCAGTCCTTCAGGTCTGAAATTCCCTGGTATGATCGGGAGCGTAATCATCATAAACACCTTACTATCCTGGCTGCCATCCTCGTCTTTTTGGTCATGGTCGCTCCGCTGATGCTCGACAGCATGCGATCACCTCCCAGGATCTCCCTGCAGAAATTGCAGCAATCCACGACAGATACCAGCAAGCGCTTTTTCCTGTTGGATGTGCGCGATGCCCCCCGAATGCATGTTGATCCCTTAAATCGAAAGGTATCTCTTTCCCCTGCTGAAATGCCAATTGAGCGTATTCAGGAAAAATGGGTATTGGATTCCACCCTTCAACATGGGTTTTATCTATTCAACGCCATCAACCATCTTAATTTTATGGTTAGGCACTCCTTCAATCCACAATTAGTTATTCCGGATCGCCTGGTTGCAGGTTTGGATTTACAGCAGGTGGATGCCTTGTTGTTACAAGGAGTTTTTAAGGAAGTAAGGAAAGGGGGCTACTTCGTAAGATATTTTCTGACTCAGCAGATTGTTTCGTCAAGTACGGACGATGTTCTTTCATTAAAACCGTAATCTCCATCCCGTAACAACGGCCCTTATATCTGAACTCTGCCGAAGCCATGCAAATCGATGAATTTTAAACATGGGAGTAGATCGACACACAAATTTTCTTTCGGGCTCATGCATACGTATATGAGGAATAAACATTTGAAACTTTCGATACACCAGATGCAAATGACAGAAATGGACTTGCAAGTCAAAGAATAATCGTAGCCTGTCTATCTCCGCACGCTTCGGCCAGTTTCCTGATACTTTTTCAGCAAGGCTTTCATTTTAGTCACCTTGTCTGGATGCATATCTTGTAAATTCTTGGTTTCTCCAGGATCGGTTTCCATGTCATAAAGTTGCACGGCCGGAAGTCCCTTCAGGTCCTCCGGCTTGATCGGAAAGCTCCAGCCTCCGGAGCCCGCGGTGAGGATCAGTTTCCATTTCCCCTGACGGATCGCGAAATCACCAAGATAAGAGTGGTGCACGGTCGCTTCGCGGATGGTCTTTTGACTGGAAGGGTTTAGCATTACAGGCAGGAAATCATAGGCATCCTCTGCTTCATTCTCCTTGAGATCGTAACCGGTGAGCGCGGCGAATGTCGCCATGAAATCCGTCAGGGAGATGGTCTGGGCGACGGTCCTGCCCGCAGGAATTCGGGTGGGCCATTGCATTAGCAGCGGAACGCGATGTCCGCCTTCAAAGATATCTGCCTTATGGCCGCGATAGATGCCGCTGGGATGATGGCCTCGTTGCTTCAGGAAATTGAAATTAGCTTCAGGTGAACACCCGTTGTCGGCGGAAAAGACGACGATCGTATTTTCTAATTGCCCCGAGGCCTTAAGTTGATCGAGTACGGCTCCGACGAGGTCATCCACTTCCATCACAAAGTCCGCATATGCGTTGAGGCCCGAGATGCCTTTGAAGGCCGGTGACGGAGCGATCGGCGTGTGTGGTCCCGTCAGGGGCGTGTACAGGAAGAAAGGAGTTCCTATACCAGCAGCCTCCCGGATGTATTTCACACTGCGCTGTTTCAAGGCCGGCAGAATTTGTTCGAGGTCCCATTGCTGTACACCGGTACCCTGTCTGCAATCCCGGTAGGCATGTTTCTGATAGAAACTGTCCAGCGTACCGAGCAGCGACCGCTGTTCCATGAAGGTGTAGGGCGGATAGTTTGGGGCATCCATACCGAAGAATTCATCAAAGCCCTGATCCAGCGGTCCTCCGGTGATGGTAGCCGAATAAATCAAGTTATTGCGCTCCGGCTTATCGACCGGTCGTTGACCATCGCGCGTCGTCCAGTTCATCCCCAAATGCCATTTGCCGATGGCAGCGGTCCGATAACCCTGTTGCCTGAGCATGTTGGGCAGGGTGGTGCGACCTGCTTCGATCAACGGCGGATCATATGCCACGAGGACATTATCCTTGAGGCGTGTTCTCCAGGCGTAACGGCCGGTCAGGATCCCATAACGGGTGGGGGTACACACAGAGCTGGGCGAATGTGCATCCGTAAAGGTCAGTCCGGCGGCAGCGATGCGGTCGATGTGCGGGGTGGGGATCTTACCCTGAGGGTTCATGGCACGGACGTCTCCATAGCCCAGGTCATCCGCAAGGATGAAGATGATGTTCGGATGTTTGGGCTTTGCCTGGGTT
The DNA here is from genome assembly GCA_903959965.1 of uncultured bacterium. GTDB lineage: Bacteria > Bacteroidota > Bacteroidia > Chitinophagales > Chitinophagaceae > Pollutibacter. The sequence continues at coordinate 13,115 of CAJBZC010000296.1, read as the reverse complement.
GCGAACGATGCGAGCAGTAACAGCAAGGTAAAGGTCCGCATGGGTCTATGATTTTGGATGACTGCTGTAAATGTAATGCTTTCAGCCTAGTCGATCAGGTTGACCAAAAGGGTATCTATAAGATGTTATATTTATTTGGGTATGCCCTGTAACCTCTTGAATCCGGGCTTTGGTCCCGGTTATGGCGGTTCGACAACTTTAGCGTACCTTCTCAGGCGCTATCCTTCCAAGCGACCATTATATTATGAATGATTTCAATAATGACGAGGATGTCCTTTATGTTGTTCCGTAAAAATATTGCCCCCAAGCTCATCCTATTTGTGGCCATGTTCACGATGCTCACGGTTCGGTCGCAACATCAGGTAAATATGGATGGATGGAAGTCGCCGCACAGGATGGAGATCCTGACATCCGCGCCGGCCGCATTGATCCCCTTTCCGCGCGAAGCCGCATGGACATCAGAGCGATGGGTGCTGCCCAGGGATATTGTCATAGCCGTTCCCCTCAGCGATCATGATATCACCTCGGTGGCAGTCCGATCCCTTACAGAATTGTTGGCGGGACTCTCCGTCAAAAGCCGGGTGGCGACCTATGAGGAGGGCCGGACGATGCCAGTCAATGCCCTGGTGATGACGAGGGCTGATGCGAATGGCATTTCTTCCGAGGGATACCGCCTGAAGGTTTCCCGAGAGGGCGTTATGATCCAAGCGAGGGATGCCTCCGGGTTCTATTTCGCCGTGCAAACGATCCGCCAGCTGATCCTCCAAGCCGGTGGATCCCGTTATCTGCCGGGTTGCCGGATATATGACTGGCCGGCCTTTCCACTGCGCGGACTGATGCACGACAACGGAAGGAACTTTCAGTCCATCAGCCTGCTGAAGGCTCAACTGGACAGGCTATCCTGGTATAAGTTCAACACCTTCCACTGGCACCTGACCGACAATCCAGCCTGGAGATCTCAGAGCAGGCGATATCCGCAACTCAACGATCCGCGTAACCGCGAGGCGGGCCGGGATCCCGACAGCACCTACAGTTTCGATGACATCCGTGAGCTGATCCGATATGCCCGGGAACGCGGCATCACCATCATCCCGGAACTCGACATGCCCGGCCACAGTAAGTATTTCGAGCCCACATTCGGTTTCAAGATGGAAACCGAACAGGGGATGAAGGTCCTGGAAAACCTGATCGATGAATTCTGCCAGGAGATCCCGGCGGCCGACTGCCCGATCATTCACATCGGATCTGATGAAGTGAGAATTCCCAATCCGAAAGAGTTCATTCGTCGCATGACGGACAAGGTCTTGGCCAATAAACGCCGGGTGATGGTCTGGAATCCGGGTCTCCCCCCATCTGCCGGAACCATTGAACAGTTGTGGCGCGAGGATAATACAAAAGGGTTAAGGACCTCTTCAAACCCTTATGTAGACTCATATTTCGGCTATCTGAACAATTACGATGTGTACAGTCTGGTGCAGCGATATTTCTTCCAGCAGATCTGCAACCGGGCTGTGGGCGACACCTCCGCCCTCGGAGGCATCGTTTGCCTCTGGCCTGATGTCCGGGTCGAAGACAAATCAAAGATCGCCCTGCACAGTGCACTTTGGCCGGGCGCCCTTACTTACAGTGAGGCTGCCTGGTGCGGACGTCCTGGATATGATCTTACATACATCAACGCACTCCCTGCCCGCGGCACTGCAGCCTTCGCAGATTTCAGGGAGTTCGAAGGTCGATTGTCTAAGCATCGTGATCGCTTTTTTTCAGATATGCATTTCCCCTACGTTCAGTTCGGGAATAGCGAATGGATCCTCAGAGGACCTTATCGTCGCAAACCGACAGATTCCGCATTTCAGGCTTTCGCACCGGAATTAGATCCCGCCAATGATACGGGTAGGTTGTTGACCATTACCGGCGGTATCCTGCAAATGAGCAACCGGACAGATCCCAAGGCATTGTCTGTGGTGCCGGATGAAACCGTGTATCTCACAGGTTATATTTATTCGGAGGCAGCACGCGAAATGCATGCTGTCCTTGGATTCGAGGCCGCTGCCCGCAGCAATCGAAGAAGCGGAGGCATTCCTCAAAATGGGAAATGGGATGCCAACGGCGGCGCTGTGTTCATCAACGGAAGGGAACTGCCCGGCCCGAAATGGTCGAACCCCGGCGGACATCGATACCTGAATGCAACCTGGTATCTCCCGCCCAATGAGATCCCTTATACCGATGAGGAGTTCTACTGGAGTAGGCCACCTGCCCGCATTCGGCTGCAACAGGGATGGAACGAGATCCTCGTCAGGATGCCCAGAGCCTACCGGGATCAGCGCTGGCATTTCGCCTTTGCGCCCGTCAGGCAAGATCAACAGGGTAAATGGGTGGAAGATCCGTCGATCCGCATCACATCATCGAAGAAATGATGTCTTTGGGGGATGGATGAAGAGGCAATAAAACCGCGAAGTGGGCTGCAGGGTTCTATGATTCCACAAATCACTTATGTTTGTGCATATGCCTGCCATGCCCACTATTAAATACATCTGGAGAAAGACAGAAGATCTCCTATTCATCGGCTTCGCGTGCACCATCCTTTATGTGACGATCAATTCATTTGTGAACGGATCCGTGAAGAGCTTCTTCGGGATGGGGTATCTCAAAGACTTGACCGACCCTGTTCAGAAGAAGATTTACTATCAATCCGTGATGGCGATCCTGTCCATCCTCACCACCTTTTTCCTGTTGGTGGAAATGATCCGCCTCTTCATCACATTGAATCCATTTCGGAATATCAATGAAAAGATCCAGCGATTGAAGGCGACAATACCTGAGGCAGGTGTCGGACAAAAGATCAGGATCATCTTTGGGACAATCAGCAACACCGCCTTCATTCGCGAATTCTTCAGAAGATATAAATCTAATTTTCTCGCCAAGGTCTTCAATGAATATCTCTCCAAACTGATCATCATCTTCGTGTACATTGAGATGATGCAGTATTTCCAGCGCTTTGCCCTGTTCACAGTGGAGAGAACATGGATCGGCTGGTTGTATGCATATTTAATGTGGGAGCTTACTTACTGGATCTGGCACTATGCGGCGCACCGTGTGCGTCTCTTCTGGTGTCTGCATTCCCCGCACCATGCACCGGCAGAAATGAATATGACCGTTGCCTGGGTACATTTCTTCGCCGAAGGGTATTATACCGCCGCCATCCAGGTGCCGCTGTTGATGATCTTTGGGGTGCAACCGGAAATGGTGGCCATCATCCTCGTGATAGATGGCACCTGGGGTACGTTCATCCATGCCGGAGAAGATGCCTTCAAAAATGGTAAGCTATGGATCCTCGAGAAATTCCTGATCACGCCTTCTCATCACCGGGTGCACCATGCAAAAAATCCATTATACATGGATACGAATTTCTGCGTACTGCTGCCCTTTTGGGACTGGGTCTTCGGTACCCTGCAGAATGAAAAGGATGAGGTGAAGATCGAATACGGAATCACCCGGGAAATGGAGGTTACCAACTTTATTGATTTTTATTTTGGCGAATGCATTAGCCTGTATAGAGACGTGGTTTCTACTCCCGGTATGCGAAATAAGATCAGGTTATTGTTCAAGCCACCCGGCTGGTCGCCTGAGAGCCGCGAGAAGATGGCCATTGCCGTTAGACAGCAATTCCTGGAAGGCAGGGAACATCTGGGCAAAACGAGCAGGGATCTGCTGTTGGAAAAATTGAAAACATCAAGGTGAGTCTGATGTTTTGAACTTCAAGGGAGTGTTTTCTTAAGCCCTCTTCATTCCGGATGATATATGCGATGTTTGCTTCTCACCTGTTTTGCGTCCTCGCGGTGAAGCGCATTAAAACGCATTATGTTCTGTGGTTCAGAACCCAAATGCCATATACGGAGCAGCCTGCAGCAGTAACCCTTCCACGCTCGCTGAACTCAATAACTGCAAACCCACACTTAGATTTTTCGTCACCGGGTACTGATACCGGGCATGAACACCGGTACCTATCCATGTTGTTTTCTCATCAACGATCTTAAAGGTCGTCACATCAAACATGGTATTGTATAATTCACCTGTGGTCAGGGATCTGCAGCTGATGGCCTGTTGTTGCCTGCTGGAAACAACAATGTCGCGATTGTAAAATGTACTAGTAATGGTTACCCCGGCTTCGATGACACCACGTCCTACCTCCCAGCTTTTACCGCCATGCAGCATAAAATTTAGCCGGGTGGCCCTCAACGACTGTGTTTGAAAAGGCAGCTGATCCTGCTGAGATTTATAGACGTTATTGTTCGTGATGATGTTCACCGAGGATTGCATGGACTCCGGAACAAAAAAATACCCCGTTTCATTCTCACCACCGGGGACCCGACAGGCATATAGTGTCCCTTCTCCCTGCAACTGCAATGGCAACAGACGACTACTGTTCAACGTGTTCTGGTGGTATTGTACCTCAGTACCAATGTACCAGTCGCCCCTGGTCTTGTATCGATATCCAAGCCCCTGAAAGCTGCGACTCATCTCTTCTTCGTAACCCAGATCAGATGTATTAGCAAACCCCTTTTCAATCCGAATGGAATGAGATAACTGCGATCGTTGTGCTGAAACGTATTTGAAGCAGAAAATTGATAACAGAAAACCGAAAACTCTTTTCATTTTCAATTTATAGAAATGATGACCAAAAATAAACGGGGACAGCATAGCCCAGGTTTGATATCCCTCATCAGCGCTTGCCAACCCGCCGGGGGCAATGCCGACTGACCTGCAATCCGATCCGTGACGTCAACCAACCTGGTCCTTACTTTCCGTACAAGCCCGGTCAGATATGATCTTTTGGGTTGTAAATAGATTGCAATGCCTTCGTTTATGTTTGTTCCAAAATACAACCATGAGTGATGGATTGTTCACACCGCCGCTTCCTGACGATCTTCCAAAGGCGGATCCCGGTAATTCAAATAGTATCATGACCCAACAAGACCAGAAAACTGCCGTGGAGATGCTGGAACTCCTGTACGCATTATTGAACGATATCAAAAAGGAATAGAAAATGGCGGATGGATCGCATCTAGCCATAGGTTGAAATTTGAATGCTTACAAGGACGCAGATCTTGTCCCTGCCTTTTCTTTGCGTCCTTGCGGTGAAGCCTTCCTACAACTCAACTGATCGGTCACATTCGTGTGATTTACGTATAAATACGGATAAAAACGTATATTAATTAGCTCATTCGATCCGTATTCGTATTATTGGGCAGTTTGTTGTTGTTAAAGAATGGCTATTCCTGGATCCAATATGTAAGTTTCGAACATGAAATTGAAAGTCGCAAATCTGAATACTACAGGGTACTTATGCAAACGCAGCGTAACAGACCAGGCGAAAATGTTACAGATTGGCTTACTTTTTTTAACAGCTGTTTGATAAACATACAAGATCAGTTGCTGTTGAAGCTGAAGGAGCAAACAACAGAACAGCCCATTTCAGCTCGTGATAAGCGTATCCTGTTCTTTATCCAACATCATCCTGGTTCCGGCTCCGGCGAGATTGCAAAGAAACTTGATCTTGTATTGGCAACAGTAAAAAAGTCTTTGAGCAAAATGGTTCTCATGGGACTGATCAACAAGGAAGGAAGAGGTAAATCAACCGGATATTTTGTCGTTTGACCAGGCAAATAATAGATTTATTTCAAACGCTAAGTTGGAAGTACTATAATCGCCGCAAAAATGCGGAGAATAAACACTATATTCACCGCATCAATACATTCAACCTTGGCCAAATATATTTACGAGCACCCGAACTGGCCTCGCTTTCATTGGCGCGACAAAGTAGTAAATGCCTTGTTTGGAGAGGTAAAGTTGCTGCAAGGCAAGATCATTGGTCAGATGAATGCCTTGGGCTTCGCTTCAAAAGAAGAAGCAACATTATCAGCACTCACCCTGGACGTCGTCAAATCGAGTGAGATCGAAGGAGAGTTTTTAAATGTTGATCAGGTACGTTCATCCATTGCCCGGAGATTGGGCATCCAAACGGCAGGACTCGTTCCGGGTGACAGGCATGTGGAGGGCGTTGTTGAAATGATGCTGGATGCCACGCAGCGTTACACATTACCCCTCACAACAGATCGACTCATGGGCTGGCATGCCGCATTGTTTCCAACGGGATACAGCGGACCTTATCGGATCGAAGTGGGACGGTATCGGACGGGGATCATGCAGGTGGTATCTGGTGCGTTGGGGAGGGAGAAAGTCCATTACCTGGCCATGCCACCGGAAAAGGTATCGGAGGAGATGAGCAGCATGCTTGATTGGTTCAATGATGATTATACTTATGATGCGGTGATCAAAGCTGCCATCATTCATTTCTGGTTCATCATCATCCATCCATTCGCAGACGGGAATGGAAGGATCGCCCGGGCCATGACCGATATGCTGCTGGCCCGCTCGGAAGGTAGTAGTGAACGCTTCTACAGCATGTCGTCTCAGATACTCATTGAACGAAAAAAGTATTACGCCGTGTTGCAAAAAGTGCAGCATAGTACTGGTGACATCACGGAATGGATCGAATGGTTTTTACTATGCCTGAAAAATGCAATGCTTGCAACGGAAAACATGACAGAGCGTATCATTCGTAAGGCCGAGTTCTGGCGAAAACATGAACATAGCTCAATCAACGAGCGTCAGCGCCTGATCCTGAACATGTTGTTTGATGGCTTCGACGGAAAATTAAAATCCTCGAAATGGGCGAAGATCACCCGTGTTTCTACAGACACAGCCCTGCGTGATATCAAGGACCTGATCGCTAAAGATATCCTGGCTGAAACTGACGAAGGCGGACGAAGTGCAAATTATGTACTGAGAGATTAAGCCCACCATAAGTTAATATCAAGATCACTGCCTTTACTTCGCGCCCTTGCGGTAAAGCCTTCCTACAACTCCACCGACACCACCTCACCGGATTGCTTATCCTTCAGGATCCGTTTGGTAACACCATTAGGCAGTACTTCTTCCTTGATCAGAAAATATTTGTCGTCGAAGGAGGTGTAACCCCTGATCGCTTCAGAAGCTTCAGCTCCCCGCCAAACAGGCAGCTCCACCGCCTCCCAGTTCTTTGTAGCAGTCGAACGGTAGGCCGCGTCGAGGATGGCGTTGACCACATACCCGTCATAAAAAGTTTCCTGTGGTTGCCTACCTTGATCGATGCTGTCGAACATATCCGTGAACATGTGGGGATAGCCCAGCTCGTGTGCTTCATCCCCGACCGGGAACAACCAGCCCGTGTTGGCCTCGGCCTTTTCCGCAACATAATCGCCACCCTTACCTGTGCTGAACATCTCGAAGCCCGTGCGCAGGAAGTTGTTCATCCAGATCGTTCCTTCCGTACCGGCCACCTCATCGCGCAGATCCATGCCACCGCGAAAGCACCAGCTCACCTCGAACTGTCCGATGGCGCCACTGGCATAGCGCACCAGTCCCACGGCATGATCTTCCGCATCGATGGGATGCACCTGGGTATCGGCCCAGCACATCACCTCAACCGGCCGTACGTCTTTACCGATGAAGTTCCGGCCGATCTCGACGCAATGACATCCCAGGTCGATGATGGCGCCACCGCCCGACTTCGACTTATCCCAGAACCAGTCGCTGTGCGGCCCCGGATGTGCCTCGCGCGAACGCGTCCACAGCACGCGTCCGATACTTCCCTGCCGCACGCTGGCGAGCGACTTCAGGAACTTGGGCGTGTAGCATAGGTCTTCCAGATAGCCACCGAAGATACCGGCCTCCTCGACCATCCGCATCATGCGCAGTGCCTCTTCGGCGGTCCGTCCCAGTGGCTTGGTGCAGAGTACATGCTTCCGATGCCTGGCGCAGAGGGCGACGGCCGTTTCATGCATATCATTGGACAAAGCGATCACCACCACATCCGTGTCAGGATGCGCAATGGCTTCCTCCATATCCGAGGTATGATGTGCACAGGCGTAGTCGCGGGCAAACCTGGCGGCCTTCTCCGCGTTGCGGGAATATACCGAGTGAATGACATCTCTGCGACGCTGCGCATGGAGGGAGTCCGCATAAAAACGGGCGATGAAACCGGAACCAAGCATGGCGATCTTCATGTCTTTGTATATTTTAAGACAATCTAATGAAAATTTACTGACCCTCTGCCTTTGCTTCGCGCCCTTGCGGTGAATGTAATATCATTCCAACATACCTCAAAGCCGTAAAGGCAGCCGACCAGGGAGATTGTAGTTTGCTCCTGGCTTTTGCCCGTCCTGATAGGATCGTTCACAGCATGAGACTATACTCGATTAGAAAATATGTGAAGTGCAGGCCTTATAACTCACAGGCGAATCAATAAGAAAAAAGAAAAATCCGGTATTTGTTGCCTCGTATGAACAAGCAGTAAACAAAGACGCTGGTGCACGATGTGAAATAAGGTGGTTAAGATCGTCGGAATCGGGTGCAGTATCGCTGTTTTTCCAAGTTGAAGAGGTGCTTGAAAATTCACATTCGTTCCTGGCGGAGGTTAGGAAAGATGAGTGGGAAGTAATGAAAAAAACGACAAATCTGATACAATACAGAGGAAAGGAGTACCTTCATTTTTGAGCATCATTAACAACAATCATTGAGTGAATTCCTACATGAAACATTTCATTTTTGCCTTCTTATTTCTGATTTCATCCTTAGCAAATGCACAAGTTGGAATTGGCACTACTAGTCCTGCCAGTTCTGCTCAATTAGACGTTTCCAGCTCCACAAAAGGATTTTTACCGCCAAGAATGACGCTTGCGCAGCGTGAACTCATTTCAGGACCCACAGCAGGGTTGTTGATCTGGTGTAGCAACTGTGGCACCGGAGAGTTGCAGGTTTTCAACGGAACTGCTTGGAGAAATATGACTGGAGGCAATACCAGTTCTATTTTAGCCATTGGTGACACATATGGTGGGGGCAAAATTGCCTATATTCTACAAGCTGGAGACCCTGGCTATGTAGCAAATTCCACCCATGGATTTATTGTAACCACAGCTGATGTGTCTGCCTCATCTCCCTGGTATAACGGAGTTGCATACCTTACAACCAATGCTACTGGAACAGCAGTGGGTACCGGATTGAGCAATACCACTGCCATTATTGCCACCCAGGGAACCACAGCGAGTTATGCAGCAAAAATTTGTGCAGATTATTCCGTAACTGTTGATGGCATTGTGTATGATGACTGGTATTTTCCAAGCTTGGACGAGCTGAATAAAATTTATTTGAATAAAACTTTGATCGGGGGCAGTTTTAGTAATTATTATTGGTCTTCCACAGAGTCGAGTGAGACAAATGCGAGAGTACAGAATTTTTCAAATGGTGTACAGTCATGGCAATGGAAAGACCCTGCTTACAGTGTAAGAGCTATTCGGTCTTTTTAACTAGTATCGATCCGGGTATCTTTCTCAAAGTATATATATCATTGATTTTAGATTGGCTTCCTACAAATCCACCGACACAACCTCAACGGTTTGCTTATCCATTAGGATCCGCTTGGTAACGCCATTGGGAAGTACTTCTTCCTTGATCAGGTAATATTTGTCGTCGAACGAGGTGTAAGCCCTGATCACATCAGAAGCTTCCGCTCCCCGCCAAACAGGCAGCTCCACCGCCTCCCAGTTCTTTGTAGCAGCCGAACGGTAGGCCGCGTCGAGGATGGCATTGACCACATACCCGTCGTAAAATGTTTCCTGTGGTGGCCGTCCCTGATCGATGCTTTCGAAGGTATCGGTGAACATATGGGGAAAGCACAGTTCATGCGCCACATCCCCGACCGGGAATAACTAGCCCCCATTGGCATCGGCCTTTCTGCCACTTAATCACCCCTACCGTGCTGAACATCCCGAAACCCGTGCGCAGGAAGTTGTTCATCCAGATCTTTCCTTCCGTACCGGCATACTCGACCATTCGCATCATGCGGAGTGACTCTTAGGCGGTCCGTCCCGGCGGTATGGTGCAGCGCACATGCTTTCCATGCCTTGCACAAAGCACGACGGCCGTTTCATGCATGTCACTGGACAAGGCGATCTACCCCACTTCCGTGTCAGGATGCGCAATTACTTCCTCCATATCCGAGGTATGATGCACACAGGAGTAGTCACCGGCGAAACGGGCGGCCATCTCCGCATTGTGGGAATAGACCGAGTGGATGACATCCTTGCGACGCTGGGCGTGCTGGGAGTCCGCATAAAAACGGGCGATGAAGCCCGAACCCAGTATGGCGATCTACATATCTCAGGAAATTTTAAGAACAAGCTAATGGATAATTGTCGACCTGAAGGATATGTCAGGAGTTTACATGCAACTGTATGCCAGTTTCTTTTTCGTCGCTTCGCAAACTTAAATAAGGATTTTCTTATTTAAGTTTAGTGCCGTTAAAGTTAAATAGTAGGCTTTTTTATATAACTTTACTTCATGCCAAAAATAGACGATTTTCATGCCGGGTTTTATAGGAAACAGCTTGATTATAAAGCGTTTATTCCCGAAAAAATCAATGCAGTATGGTCGTGGAGCGATCGGGAGCTTAACCGGCTGGTTGAAAATGCTGCCATTGCCATAGGTAGGTTGGATGCTTATTCACACCAGGTACCCAATATTGATCATTTCATTCGCATGTATGTGATAAAGGAGGCAACGCTCTCCAGCAAGATCGAAGGTACGCATACCAATATGGAGGAGGCTGTCTTGCGGGAAACAGATATTCATCCCGAACGTCGCAACGATTGGGTGGAAGTAAATAATTACATTGATGCGCTCAATGGCTCCATAAACCGGCTCAATGATTTACCTCTTAGTTCACGCTTGCTCAAAGAGGCCCATCAGATTTTATTGCGCGGGGTGAGAGGCGAACATAAACTGCCTGGCGAATTTCGGAGAAGTCAGAATTGGATCGGTGGTTCTTCTTTACTCAGTGCTGTATTTATTCCACCTAACTGGGAGGAAGTAGATCCTTTGATAGGTGATATGGAAAACTTTCTGCACAATGAAGAAACCGGTCTCACCAATTTGATAAAAATCGCAATAGCCCATTATCAATTTGAAACAATTCACCCGTTTCTCGATGGCAACGGACGTATTGGAAGGTTGATGATCACCTTATATTTGGTAGAGAAAGGAATTATTCAAAAACCAGTACTCTATTTGTCTGACTTCTTTGAAAAGAATAGGGACCTGTACTATCAAAACCTTACCCAAGTAAGAACTCAGAACGATTTACTCAGGTGGGTTAAATTTTTTCTTATCGGAATAATTGAAACCTGTGAAAGTTCGACTCAAACGTTGAAATCAATATTGGAACTTAAAAAGGAATGTGAAGAACAACGCATTTATACCCTTGGCAAAAAAGTGAATACGGCGAAGCTTTTATTATACTTTCTATTTCAACAGCCCATTATAGATGCAGAAATGGTATCGTCTCAAACAAATATATCACTTGTGTCTTCCTACAAATTACTGGATGATTTTGTACGCTTACGAATTTTACGGGAAATGACCGGTGCTAAACGAAACCGCCTGTTTATTTTTGATGAATACTTCACTTTATTTAATTAATAAATGAAATCAGTAGAGGCAGTGGGGAGTTGCTTAACATGATATCATGGCGATGGCGGGTCATCGGGACCACAGAACTCTGAAGTTGTATGATAAGATGCTGAAAAGTGAATCAGCTCTCAACGTCTTAAATCAAATTCAACGCCACTTCAATGCCAACTAAGATGCACCCAAATCCCCCCGATTGCCAGAAATTTGCCAGAATCCCCATCCTCCAAAACAAAAACCCCTGATAATCAGGGGTTTCAATCGTATGGTTGTGGTCTCGTCAGGAATCGAACCTGAATCCAGGGCTTCGGAGACCCTTATACTATCCATTGTACTACGAGACCATGCCCTGTCCTGCAGGGGCTGCAAAGGTACCACTTTCCGTCCGATTCCGCAAATCCACGGGTCAAGCCACCTCACCGGATCAGCCCGCCCACGTTCGTCGCAAAGATCTTCACGGCGATCGCCAGCAGCACCACCCCGAAGAACTTCCGCACCGCCAGCAGCCCCGCAGGACCCAGCATCCGGGCAATGAAATTTAGTGAACGCAGCACCAGGTACACGATCACCAGGTTGATCAGGATCCCCGCCAGCATCAGCCAGATATCATAGTTCGCCTGAAGGGAGATGATCGTCGTCAGGGTGCCGGAACCCGCGATCAACGGGAACGCGATCGGCACCACTGTGCCCGACTTCGGATCGCCCTCCGACTTGAAGAACTCATGCCCCAGCACCATCTCCAGCCCGAGGATGAAGATCACGATCGAACCACCCACGGCAAAGGACTTCACATCCAGTCCCAGGATCCCCAGGAAGCGCTCACCCGTCAGCAGGAAGAGGACCATCAAACCGCCGGAGATCAGCGTGGCCCGCAATTCGCGGATGCCGCCCATCTTCTTTTTAAGTCCGATCAGCAGTGGTACAGATCCCACAATGTCGATCACCGCAAAAAGGGTGAAGGTTACCGTCAGCAGCTCGTCGAGGCGAAGATTCATAGGTGTCTTTTAACGGCAAAGGTACGCCGATCAGAAGCTATAGCTCAGCCCCGTCATGAAGTTGCGCCCACGGGCATTGAAACCGGCCACCTCGAAATACCGTTGGTTGGTAATATTCCGCAGGTCGAAGAACAGCCGCAGCCCGCCTTTCAGGGCATAGCCGATATAGAGATCCGCCACCTGAAAATCTTCCAGTTGCAGGGGACTGTCCATGAAGCGCGGCTCTAATCGTTCGCCCGTGATGCGGCCTGTCAGCCGCAGCTGCCAGTGGGCATCAGGCGCCCAGGAGACCGAGAGATTCGACTGATGCCGGGGTCGGCGGAAGAGGTTGTTGTAGGTCGTATCCCCGGTAGCCTCGTATCCCCAGGTATTCGGATTGTAACGGTAAGCCGTCGTGTTCACCTCACCCCGCACCCAGGTATGGTTGTGCGTGAGCGACCAGCGGCCGAGGTTCAGGCTGCCTTCCCATTCGAGTCCCCGGGCGTGCTGGCGGTTGTAATTGAAATACCGATAGGCGACATAATCGAAATCGATCCCGTTGCGGATCGTCCGGTCGAA
>CAJBZC010000295.1 GCA_903959965.1 uncultured bacterium | reverse complement strand
TGAATGCTCGCATCCCTGACATGTAGTTCGTAGATCACAGCGTCGACGGGAGAAGGCGAACCACCGCCAAATGCCGGCGACCGATCCTTTTCCCAGCCCGGGGGATTGGTATCACGGATATCGCCGATCACACCACGGCGGCCATTGGTCCCGACGAGTTTCACGTATGGATCCGGTATTTCCATGCTCCATTTAGACTTTATCCTGACCCTGAATGCATAATATAAACCTCTTTGATTTCCCCGCATGGAGATCAGCCAGGTACCTGATTTCCCCTGCTCCATAACGATGCGGTGCAGCGCTGTTCCGCCCAGGGGACGATCATAGAGAATGACTTCCGCCGCTTCTGCCGTGGGTGACCATATACGGAAGGTGGACAGGTTCGCAGAATAGGTCAGGCCCAGGTCATTCCCTTCATACACCGGGTACGCTGAAAGATCGAATGGCTGGGTTTGCGCACGCATAAGCAAGGTGGTGGCAATAAAGAGGGTCAAGATGATCCTGTTCATGAAATGGTCTTTTCATCAATGGGTTTCGGACTCCAGATACCAATGTTCCGGTGACCTCCATAGCGAAGATAGGAGCAATTCCCGCATGAAGAAATACTCCTTTGGAAGTCGGTCGTACATACGCGCAAACAGTTCTTCGTGAGCCATGATTTCGGTTTTCCAGGCTTCCCGGTCAACCTCCATGATCCTCTCATAGTCAGCATCATTGTATGTAGAACCTGACCAGTCGATGTCTTCGTACCGGGGCATCCAGCCGATAGGACTCTCAATCGCATTGGCTTCTCCGCGCGAACGTTCCACGATCCATTTAAGGATCCGCATATTGTCACCGAAGCCGGGCCAAAGGAACTGACCGTTTTCATCTTTCCGAAACCAGTTCACACCGAAGATCCTGGGAGCGCGTGACAGATTACGCCCAAACTGCAGCCAATGATTGAAATAATCTGCTATGTGATATCCACAAAAAGGCAGCATGGCGAAGGGATCACGACGCACTTTTCCAATTTCTCCGAAGGCAGCGGCCGTGGTTTCTGAACCCATAGTGGAAGCAAGGTACACCCCGTAATTCCAGTTGAAGGCCTGGTAGACCAACGGAATGGTCGTACTGCGCCTACCTCCAAAAACAAAGGCACTGATGGGTACACCAGCCGGTTTTTCCCAGTCAGGGTCGATGCTCGGACACTGAGAAGCAGGGGCCGTGAACCGGGCATTGGGATGTGCCACCGGTTTACCACTGGAAGGGTCATGTCTATGTCCCTGCCAGTTTCGAATACCGAGTGGAGGTTCCTTGCTCATCCCTTCCCACCAGATATCTCCATCATCCGTGACGCCGACATTCGTAAAGATCGCATTGCGTGACAATGCCTGCATGGCATTGGGATTGGTTTTCATGTTCGTACCCGGAGCCACACCGAAATATCCATACTCCGGATTGATGGCATACAATCGACCGTCCTTGCCCGGCTTGATCCACGCGATATCATCCCCCACGGTGGTGACCTTCCATCCTTCGATCTCACCGGGAGGGATCAGCATGGCGAAATTCGTCTTGCCACAGGCACTGGGGAAGGCTGCCGCCACATAGGTTTTTCTACCCTTAGGATCTTCTACTCCCAGGATGAGCATATGTTCTGCCAGCCATCCTTCTTCCTTGGCCATAACGGATGCAATCCGCAGGGCCAGACATTTCTTGCCAAGCAGGGCGTTGCCGCCGTAACCGGATCCATAAGAAGCAATGGAACGATCCTCTGGATAATGCACAATGTATTTGGTGGTGGGATTACAAGGCCATGGAACGTCCTCCTGACCGGGCTCCAGGGGGGCACCGACAGAATGCAGGCATTTGATATATTCCCCATCCTCTCCCAATTCCTTAAGGACCGTCTTCCCCATGCGGGTCATGATGTGCATGTTCACCACGACATAGGCTGAATCCGTGATCTGCACTCCGATTTTTGAAATGGGGGATCCGATGGGCCCCATGCAGAAGGGGATGACATACATCGTTCTGCCCCGCATGCTGCCTCTGAACATCTCCTTCAGATGCGCCTTCATTTCGCGGGGATCGACCCAGTTATTGGTGGGGCCTGCATCTTCCTTACGGCGCGAACAAATATAAGTGCGGTCTTCAACCCTAGCCACATCACTGGGATCTGAAAAAGCTGCGAAAGAGTTGGGCCATTTTTCAGGATTCAGACGAATGAAGGTTCCTTTTTCAACCAGTTGATCGCAAAGTTCTTTGTACTCTTCGGGGGAACCGTCGCACCAATAAACGCTGTCCGGCGTGCAAACAGCTTGCATTTCTTCCACAAAATTCAGGAGATCCTGATGACGAACATCTGTTGCGTTGTATTTCATATGCTATCCATTTTTTGTCCTGCATATATAACCTGGTGATTCAATCTCCCGCTAATATAGCAGGGATCAAAAAAGGATGTATGAACTGCATTATGCAATTTCGATACATTTTTTACAGCCGGACAAATGCAATCGTATGGGATACAAAACGCTAATTTCGCCTGAAAAGTTTGTACGGTGATTGCTTATAATCCGAAAGACTGGTTCACTTTCATTTTCAGGGTTCATCGTTCTGATACAGTCAGAAAGCTATTTCCTATGATGATTGCCATCGGCATCTATGCCTGGCTGATTGCCTTTGCAGAACTCAACTGGGTAAGAGCAGGTGTCAGGGACAATCTCAAAAATCTGACGATCCTCCATAGTCTGCTCGGCTTTGTGATCTCGATGCTCCTGGTATTTCGAACAAACACCGCTTATGAACGCTGGTGGGAGGGTCGTCGGCAATGGGGGGCGCTGGTCAATAGCAGTCGGAATATGGCCATCAAGTTAAAAGCCGTACTTGGGCTTGATGATATGGATGAATTGAAATTCTTTGCCCGCGTGATTCCCATGTATGCCAGGGCACTCAGGTCGCACCTGCTTTCAGAACGACTGCGGCTTGATCTTGATGAATTGCCTCATCCCGAGATCGCAGGATGGGAAACCGCCAGGCATCAACCGAACAAAGTTGCATCCCTGCTGGCTTCCAGGGTATATCGCCTGCATGCTTCCGGCCGAATTGATGGTCATGTTTTGCAGACTATGATCACCGAAGTGCAAGCATTCACAGACATCTGCGGTGCTTGTGAACGCATCAAGAACACACCGATACCACTCTCTTATTCCATCTTTATTAAAAAATTCATTTTCTTTTACGTAATGACCCTCCCAATGGGATTTGTGTTTTCACTGGGATATTACATCATCCCCGTGGTGATATTTGTCTTCTATGTATTGACCAGCATCGAGATCATTGCAGAAGAGATCGAGGATCCTTTCGGAACAGATAATAATGACTTGCCTCTTGAGCGGATTTCAGAGGGCATACAATCGCATGTCGGGGAAATTCTTGCCTAAAAAAATCACCAAGCGGTTCATATCACACCCAATACATATGAATATCCGGGTGCATCGATGTATTAGAGCCTGGCCCTACTGGACTGCAAATTGTCCATGTCCATTAAGTTTTATTCAACACATTACTTCCTCGTTTCTGTTTCGCAAGTTGGAAAATTCCCTCAGCCAATAATAGCCGCCTTCCGTCAGTCGAACACCTGCTTTTCTTCATATTTGAAAAGACATATTCATGTTCAGCGGGCATTCGCTTCTACAATACATATGGTTTATCGTTCGAAATCGTTAATTTAATGCCATGAAACGCTTGTCATCTTCAGCCTTAACAGGGATAAGGACCCCATGGCGTCACGGACTGCCTTTTCTGATCACAGGCTTGCTGCTCTCACCTCTCTTGTTGATCCGTTGCAGCCCCTCCGCTTCAGAAGCTGGCACCACTGTCCCGGACCAGGTGGATTTCAATTTTCATGTCAGACCCATCCTGTCCGACAGATGTTTCAAATGTCACGGACCCGATGCCAATAAACGGGAGGCGGGATTGCGCCTGGACATCGAGGAGGCTGCTTTCGCCGCACTAAGTGACGATCCCACCAAATATATCATCGTCAAAGGTGACCCAGGCAAGTCTGAATTGTACCACCGGATCACCGCTTCCGACACGTCGGTGTTGATGCCTCCTCCCTCCTCCAATCTGAAGCTCAGTCCACTGGAGATCAAGATCATCGAAAAATGGATCCGTCAGGGTGCGCAATACAAGAAACACTGGGCTTTCCTCCCCCCTGAAAAACCGCAAATTCCGCTGGCTTCAGAGCAGAAATGGGTGCGGAACGAAATCGATCATTTCATCCTGGCCAAGCTCCGGGAGAAAGGACTCGAACCCAATGAAGAGGCGGATCGCGAAACCCTGCTACGCCGTGTTTCGATTGATCTGACAGGTCTTCCACCGGATGTGGCTGGTCAGGATGCCTTTCTGAAGGATGACACGGAGCAAGCTTATGAAAAGGTGGTGGACCGGCTGCTGGCTGATAAACATTATGGAGAACGGATGGCTATTCACTGGCTTGACCTGGCCCGGTATGCCGATAGTCATGGTTATCAGGATGACGGTATGCGGACGATGTGGCCATGGCGCGACTGGGTGATCCATGCCTTTAACCAGAACTACCGCTTTGATAAATTCATCACCTGGCAATTGGCGGGTGATCTCCTACCCAATCCTACCAAAGAGCAGTACCTGGCCACAGGATTCAACCGGAATCACAAGATCACGCAGGAAGGCGGCGTCATCGACGAGGAATATCGCACAGAATATGTGTCAGACCGGACCAATACTTTCGGCAAGGCTTTCCTCGCCATGACCCTGGAATGTTCGAAATGCCACGATCATAAGTACGATCCCATCTCACAGAAGGATTATTTCAGCAGTTTCGCGTTTTTCAACCAGGTCAACGAAAAAGGGTTGGTTGGTGACATCGGACTGGCGTCTCCAGGAGATCCCCCGAATATGAAGATCTCCACCGATGACGTCCGATCGGTGCTCAATTTCATCAATAAACCGGACACCATGCCTGTGACAGTCATGGTGATGAAGGACAGTTCCCTTACCCGGGTGACCCGGGTGTTGAAGAGAGGCGTGTATGATCAGCCTTCAGATACCGTAACGATGGGGATGCCATCCTCCATTCTTCCTTTTGACACGACCCGATATCAAAAAAACCGGCTCGGACTGGCCCAATGGCTGCTGGATCGCAAGAACCCGCTCACGGCAAGGGTTTTCGTAAACCGTATCTGGCAGGAATTCTTTGGTAAAGGGCTGGTGAAAACTGCCGGGGATTTCGGAATGCAGGGTGATCTGCCTACGCATCCGGAGTTGCTCGACTGGCTGGCAAGTGATTTCCGCGATAACGGATGGGATGTCAAACGACTTATACGCCAGATCGTGACCTCCGCTACCTACCGGCAACATGCAACCCGTGACCGGAAAAAACTGGAAAAGGATCCGGATAATCGATATTACTCCTATGCGCCGCGTCTGCGCCTGACGGCGGAACTCACCCGGGATCATGTGCTGGCCAGCAGCGGACTGCTGGTACCAATGATCGGAGGGCCGAGTGTCAAGCCCTACCAACCCAGGGATATCTGGGAATCAACCACTTCCGGAAGGGGTGAGCTTGCCCGCTATGTGCAGGATCATGGAGAAAAACTATATCGCAGGGGGATGTACACCTTCATCAAGCGCACCGCTCCGCCGCCCTCCATGCTCATCTTTGATGCCAGTAACCGCGACCAGTGCGAAGTGACCCGCATACGCACCAATACTCCATTACAGGCATTGGTGATGTTGAACGACCCTCAGGTGCTGGAAGCATCCCGCGTTCTTGCGCAACAGCTGCTCTCCACAGGCAAATCGGATGATGCATTGCTTGAAGAATCTTTCAGGCGTATCGTCTGCAGAAAGCCATCCGAAAAAGAACGCAGTACCCTGAAGGAATACCATGCGGCTGAAATGGCACGGTTCGCGGCCGACAAGAACCGGGCTCGAAAATTCGTCAATATCGGAGAATATCCTGCAGCCAAGGGATTAGATGCGGCACGATATGCTGCGCTGATGCAGGTCATACACATGATGTATAATTTGGAAGAGACTACCGTAAAATCCTGACATACCATGAACGAATTCAATAAATTCAGACTGAACCATACCCGCAGGCATTTTCTCACCCGCGCAGGATTGGGCGTTGGCAGCATCGCCCTTGGATCACTGCTCGCTCCCGGCATCTTCGGTCGGAAACAGGATGAACTGGAATCCCTTCCCCTGGGAGTGGCCCAGTTCGCACCAAAGGCCAAAAGGGTTATTTATTTGTTCCAGAACGGTGCGCCTTCTCAGCTGGAGACGTTCGACTATAAGCCCAAACTGAATGAAATGATGGGGCAGGACTTGCCGGCCTCCATCCGCAATGGGCAGCGCCTGACGGGCATGACCGCCAACCAGGATAAATTTCCGCTGGTCGGCTCGGCTTTCGAATTCAAACAACACGGCCAGTCAGGCGCCTGGATATCCTCCATGTTCCCGCATATGGCCTCGATCGTGGATGATATCTGCATCATCAAGACGATACACACAGAAGCCATCAATCATGATCCGGCGCTGACCTTCTTCCAGACCGGAGCACAGCAAGGCAACCGACCCAGCATGGGTGCCTGGACGAGTTACGGACTAGGCAGCGAGAACAAGAACCTGCCGGCTTACTGCGTGCTGCTGTCCCGTGGACGTGGAAACGGGCAAGGTGTATATTCCAAATTGTGGACCAACGGTTTCCTTGATAGTGTCCACCAGGGCGTCGTGTTCAGCAGCGGAGAAGATCCCATTCTCTATCTGAACAACCCGGATGGACAGGACCGGTCATCTCGCAGAGACATGTTGGACCAGCTGTCGAAGTTGAATACCATGGCCTTCGATCAATACGGAGATCCGGAGATCCAGTCCAAGATCCAGCAATACGAAATGTCGTATCGGATGCAGACCGCGGTTCCTGAACTGACCGACCTGTCAAAAGAGCCGGATCACATCATTCGGATGTACGGACCGGAATGTCTGGTACCAGGTTCCTATGCCGCCAACTGCCTGCTGGCCAGGAAACTTTCTGAATCCGGCGTTCGCTTTGTGCAACTCTATCATCAGGGATGGGATCAGCACGGCAATCTGGTTGGTGAGATGCCGCTGCAGGCCCAGGATGTGGATCGTGCTTCCGCTGCGCTGGTAAAGGACCTCAAACAGCGGGGTCTGTTGGATGAAACGCTTGTGATATGGGGTGGAGAATTCGGTCGCACAAACTACTGTCAGGGAAATCTCGGAAAAGATAATTATGGTAGGGATCATCATCCGAAATGCTTCAGTATCTGGATGGCCGGTGGTGGCATCAAACCTGGTACTGTTTATGGTGAAACGGACGAGTTCGGCTATAATATCGTCAAGGATCCCGTCAGTGTCCATGATTTCCATGCGACAATCCAGCACCTGATGGGCATCGATCACGAACAACTGACCTACAAACACCTGGGAAGAAGATATCGACTGACAGATGTGGCCGGTCAACTCGTTCCCGGCATCATGGCCTGATGCTGCAACCACTTTAAATCCCTGCCCCGTTTATTCGGGGTATAATCAACCTTGTCCGGCATGAGTCGCTTCGAACGCATCCTGTCCAACATTGTCTTCAGCCTCTGCATATTGCTGTTGATGGCTGCCCTCTTCAGATCACAGCTCGAAGTGCCGGGCTGGTTGCAGGTCAGCGGCAGACTGCACCCGGTGCTCCTGCATTTCCCATCTGCGCTGCTGCTAAGCATGATGCTTGCGATCCCATTTCGCGGAAAATGGATGAATGTTACCGGACTGCAGGTCTTATTTGGAAGAATCCTCCTGCTTACCAGCCTCGTGACGGTCCTGACTGCACTGACAGGCGTTTTTCTATCGCTCGGAGATGGATATGACACCGATCTGCTCACCCGCCATATGTGGCTGGGGACAGCCACGGCCTTGTTGTCGTATGTAGTGTGGCAATTGTGGTCGTCAGAAAAAACAGCGTCACTTTGGCTAAATATGACCTCGATCGCAGGCTGTTTTGCGTTAGTCGTCGGCAGTCATTTTGGTGGTAGTCTGACCCATGGCGCAGATTTTCTGAGTTTTTCCACGGAAGAGACGGATGTACCGGAAATCATCCAAAGACCTCCCGTGACCGACAGTACGGCCATCTATATGGCAGCCGTTCAGCCTTTGCTCCAAGCCAAATGCTATGTATGCCATAACGAGAAAAAATCCAAGGGTGGCCTGATCATGTCGGATATCCGGAAAATGTTGGCAGGAGGTAAATCCGGCGCCATGTGGGTGGCGGGAGACCCCGATAATAGTATGATCATAGAAAGACTAAGGCTTGACATGGAAGACAGGAAGCATATGCCTCCGAAGGGAAAGCCCCAACTGACCATTGAAGAGATCGAGCTGCTGCATCGCTGGATCGCTGCAGGAGCTGACTTAGAAAAACCCTTCAATGCCTTGTCGGAAACAGATAGTTTACGTACCCTGGCATACAGCCTGGCCACCAGCGCGACTACAGCACCTAACACAGCTAAGTCCTATGATTTCGATCCTGCCAATCCCAAAGACATCGCTTCACTCAACAGTCCCTTCCGGGTCATCTATCCGGTGGATTACAAGTCGCCTGCACTGAGTGTGGCCTTTTTCGTAGCAGCGGAATACAAACCCAACATGCTCGAGGAATGCCGTAAGATCGGTGACCAGATCGTCTCGCTCAAACTTACCTCCATGCCAGCCGGTGATGAGGCACTGAATATCATCACTGGTTTCAACAGATTGGAAGTGCTGGATCTTAATGGTACAGGCATCTCAGGAAAAGGATTGGAAAAACTCACCAAGCTGGAAAAACTGGAACAAGTTACCCTCTCCAATACCCAGGTATCCACCGATCAGCTCGAAAAACTGGCGAAAGCCACTGCGCTTCGGAAAGTGTATATCTGGAGGACGAAAGCTACAGAACAAGACATCACGAACCTTCGAAAAAAATTTCCTGGGATTTCGTGGGAATCAGGCTACCAGCCGGATCCGGCCGAACAACTGAAACTGACTCCACCGCTGGCGAAAGACCGCGATAAACTGGTGTTATCAAAAGGCGAGTTGTTTGAACTCAAACATCCGATGGCGGGTGTCACTCTTCGATACACCACAGACGGAACGGAGCCTGACAGTCTGAATAGTCCAGAATACAAGGGACCAATCACCATTAACGGACCCACACAATTGAAGGTGATCGCTGTAATGCAGGGCTGGGCCAAGAGCTCAGTCTCCAATTTCAGCCTGTTTTCCCGGGGCATTGCCCCTTCCGCTACCTATCTGCTTACACAGCCCGGCAACCGCTACAAGGCACTGGGCAGTGTCAGTCTGTCTGACGGCCTCAAGGGAGACAGCAGAAATGTGTCGCTCAACTGGCTCGGCTTCCGAGAAGTTCCCTTCATTGGCCAGTTCAGGTTTGATGGCGGGCAAGCATTGAAACGTGTCACCTTAAGTATGGCGGAAAACCATGGACAGTACATTATGCCACCGACCCTCATCACTGTCTGGGGCGGAGAAGATTCTGCAAAATTGAGCATCATCGGGAAATTGAAGCCGGACAAGCCGGTTAAAGAAAGTCCGTCCATGAATCGCATCTTTAATGTAGATATCACACCGGGCCAATATAAACATGTGCGCATCCAGGCGGATCCCATAGGTTCCCTGCCTGCCTGGCACCGAGGCAAAGGCGATAAGGGCTGGGTGTTTGTGGATGAAGTGTTCTTCGAATGATACGTCGCGGGCGACGGGCACTTTCGTATCTTCACAACCTTGATCGCACCACATTCCATACAGGAAGTACTGAACCGCATCGACATCATCGATGTCATCGGGGAATTTGTCAAGCTGAAGCGGAGAGGCAACAGCCACTTGGGTCTGTGCCCCTTTCATAACGAGAAGACCCCCTCGTTCACCGTTTCGCAAACCAAGGAACACTACAAGTGCTTCGGATGTGGTCGCAGCGGGAATACCATCGGCTTCCTAATCGATCATGAAAAGTACTCATATGTTGAAGCCATTCGCTGGCTGGCAACGCGGTACAATGTAGAACTGGAAGAAACAGAAACCTCGCCGGAACAGCGCCAGCGAGCGCAGCTTTCAGAAAGTCTATTCATCCTCAACAAATTTGCGCGGGATTATTTCAGCCAACAGCTCTTCGACACCGAAAAAGGCAGGGACATCGCCTATTCCTATCTGCAAGAGCGGGGCTTCACGGAGGAAACCATGCGCACCTTCCAGCTGGGATACTGCCCGGATGATCGCGACAGCTTCTCAAAAGCCGCACTCGGCGCACAGTTCAACCCGGAAATCCTACAGAAAAGCGGACTTTCTGTCATTCGTGATGAAAGGCCCATCGACAACTACCGGGGACGCATCATCTTCCCCATCCATAACCAGAGCGGAAAAGTCATTGGATTCGGTGCACGCATCATCGCTAAGAATGACCGGGCACCGAAGTATATCAACACCCCGGAGAACGATCTGTACGTCAAAAGCCGGATCCTTTACGGATCCTATTTTGCCCGTCATGCGATCGACAAGCAGGATGAATGCCTGCTGGTAGAAGGTTATACGGATGTCATCTCTCTCTATCAGGCCGGGGTAGAAAACGTGGTGGCCTCAGGGGGCACTTCGCTGACGGTCGATCAACTTAGGCTGGTCAAGAAATATACCTCCAACCTAACCATTATTTATGATGGCGACCGGGCGGGCATTAAGGCTGCACTGCGGGGCATAGACCTCGCATTGGAGGAGGGACTGAATGTCAAGCTGGTGTTGGTACCTGACGGAGAAGATCCGGACAGTTATGTTCGCAAGGCCGGGGGGGAAGCGTTCAGGAACTACATCCGCGACAATCGTAAAGATGTCATCCTCTTCCAGCTGGAAGTCTCCATGCAGGAAGTTGGCGATGATAGCCAGAAGAAGGCGGCACTGGTCAATCAGATCGCCGAATCGATATCCCATCTCAATAAGGCCGAAGATTTCACCCGACAGCAGGATTACATTCAGCGTTCCGCCGCACTGCTCCGGATCGACGAACAGGGACTTACAAACCTGGTCAACAAGTTCATCAGAGATCGTCAGCAGAAAGAGGTACGTAAAGGTCCCCGTGACCTCCCCGAAGCCGATGCCATCGAAGCCGGTAACACACCCTCACCCATTCCCGAACCGCTGCCGAACTTCCTGCAGGGAGATGAAGCCCATGAACGGGGGGTGGTTCGATCATTGATCGAATTTGGCATGAAGCCATGGGACGATGATATGACCGTCGCGGAATTCATCTTCCGGGAGATCGATGAAAATGGATTGGCGGACATGATCGATAGCAAAGATCTCTTGAAACTGATCCAGGCTTATCGTTCGGAATATGAGCATGGTAATGAACCAACTGCCAGGCAATTTCTGTACCATGCTGATCAGGTACTGAGTCAGCTCACCGTGAGCATCATGGATACCACACATGAGATATCCCCACGATGGAAAGAGCTCCTGGATGCCGCGCCCCCGACCCGGGAGGACCTTTACAAACCCGAGGTTGAATCTTGCATGAACTATCTGAAGATCAAAAAGATACGAAGGTTAATTCAAGAGAATCAGAAGGACCTGGAAAAGGCTTCCTCGGATGAAGAAATACTCCTGCTACTGAATACTCATCAGCATCTCAAACAGATGGAGATCGAGATCACGCGGGCCCGAGGCACCGTCATCTTCAAATAATTCATGATTTAGCAAACCAAATATCCTATGACCACGGTCATGGAAATACCCGTTTCTTTTCGTATATTCATTGTTCAACGCACAAATTCCGGGGATGGAAAAAAGCCTTGATCTGAGTGGTAAAGTTGCCATCATTACCGGAGCCAGCAAGGGCATCGGCGCTGCCATAGCGCATATGATGGGCCGACTCGGTGCCCGTGTCGTGTTGTCGAGCCGCCGCGAATCCACCGTAAACGAACTGGCAGAAAGTTTCAGGTCTGAAGGGATCGACGCCATCGGCGTGGAAGCGCACATGGGAGACACGAACCAGATCGCCCTATTGGTTGATCGAACCATCGAACATTTTGGAGGGATAGACATCGTCGTCAATAACGCAGCCATAAATCCGAGCTTCGGCCCCCTGCTTGATGCTGACATGCAGGCATTCGACAAGATCCTGCAGGTCAATTTGAAAGGGCCGCTGGAACTGGCCAGGCGATGCCATGCATCCATGAAATCCAGGGGGGGTGGATCGGTGATCAATATCAGCAGTATCGAAGGGTTAACGCCAGGGCAGGGGCTTGGTATGTATGGCATCAGCAAAGCTGCGCTGATTTCGGCGACCAAGGTCATGGCCCGGGAATGGGGAGTGGACAATATCCGCGCCAATGTTATTTGTCCTGGACTTGTGCAGACAAAGTTCAGCGAAGCGCTGACTTCCAATGAAAAGATCCTCAAGATGGTCATGGCCCGACAGGCGCTTCCCATGCTGGCTGTACCGGAAGATATTGCCGGACTGGCCTGTTTTCTGGCTTCCGACGCATCCGCCTTCTGTACAGGGGGCGTTTACACCGCCGATGGCGGATTCACCATCTGACGTATGATCGAACCATTCTCCAGCCCACTGCTCAGGGAACAGCTGCCAAGATACCGGGCATTCATCGAAGCGGAGCTCATGCCGCAGGAAATGCGGCTCCTGTCCATCCCTTTCAGGGAGGCAGCGATCGAGTTAAACAGACTGAGGGACAAGGCGAAAGTTGCCGGATTATGGGCTCCCTTTATGTCCCCGACAGACGGAAAACCTGCGCTGACGCTTCCTGAATTCGCACAACTCAGCGAGTGGATGGCCCGCACTCCCTTTGGACATTATGTTTTCAACTGCCAGGCCCCGGATATCGGAAACATGGAACTGCTTCACCGGCATGCCAGTGAATACCAACGGGATACCTACCTGATACCCCTGGAAGCTGGTCATATCCGGAGCTGTTTTTCCATGACAGAACCGGGGCAGGCAGGATCCAACCCTCTGCAAATGGATACCACGGCCGTGGAGGACGATGATGAATGGGTCATAAATGGCCGCAAATGGTTCACCACGGCCGCCGACGGTGCCCAATTTTCCGTGGTCATGGCCATAACCGACCCTGAAGCGTCAACACATGAGCGTGCCAGTCTGATCATCGTGCCGACGGATACGCCCGGATTCAAACTTGTGCGAAACATTCCGGTCATGGGTGAGGCGGGAGAAGGGTACCACAGTCACGGAGAAATCCAGTACACGGATTGCAGGGTACCCAAAAGAAATCTGATCGGTGCCCGCGGCAGCGGTTTCAAACTGGCACAGGAACGCCTGGGACCGGGACGTATCCACCATTGTATGCGCTGGATCGGCATCGCAGAACGGGCCCTGGAATTGATGTGCCAGCGTGCAGTATCCAGAAGCCTGGGGCGAGATCGACTGGCGGATCGGGATACCATCCGGCACTGGATAGCAGAAAGCAGGGCCTCGATCGATGCCGCAAGGTATTATGTCTTGCATGTGGCGCATGACATCGAAACGAAGGGTGCAAAGGCTTCCAGGGATGGCATTTCAGCCATCAAATTCCACGTAGCCAAGGTCATGCTGGATGTATTGGACAAGGCGATTCAAGTACACGGCGCATTGGGGCTCACCGAGGATACTCCGCTCTCCTACTGGTACCGACACGAGCGCGGTGCACGGATCTATGATGGGCCGGATGAAGTACACAAATCCTCCCTGGCTCGCTCCATTTTGAAGAAATACGACACCGGAACTTGAAATTGCAGAACATGGATGCCCATCGCGATCAACTCTCATCCATTTCTATCCTCGACAGTTCAGGCCAGCCCGTTGATCTGAATGCCCTGCGGAAATGGATCATTCCTCGAATCCCTTATCTCGACAGCCCCTGGCAGATCACAAGGTTCCCGGACGGA
Source organism: uncultured bacterium (assembly GCA_903959965.1). Taxonomy (GTDB): domain Bacteria; phylum Bacteroidota; class Bacteroidia; order Chitinophagales; family Chitinophagaceae; genus Pollutibacter. Next base: position 10 of record CAJBZC010000295.1, on the reverse strand, counting down.
TTTTCCAACC
>CAJBZC010000294.1 GCA_903959965.1 uncultured bacterium | reverse complement strand
GTATCGGCTTTGTCGCCAACCTGAAAGGAAACAAGAACCACCAGATCGTCTCGGATGCTCTAACCATCCTCGAGAACATGGAACACCGTGGCGCCTGTGGCTGTGAAGACAACACCGGCGATGGAGCGGGTATCCTCATCCAGACGCCCCATGAATTTTTCTTCGAGGAATGTCTGAAACTGGGCGTACACCTCCCCCCATTTGGAAAATACGGTGTAGGAACCGTCTTCTTTCCCCGCGAGATCAGGCTGCGGGAAGAATGTCGCGACATCTTCCACCGTACAGCCGAAAAACTCGGACTGGAAATACTTACCTGGCGGAAGATACCCGTCAACCCCGAAGGAATCGGACCGTCCGCCCTGTCCGTGGAACCTGAAATGGAACAGGTGTTCATCGCCTGTCCCGATCATATCAACGATCCTATGGCTTTCGAGCGGAAACTCTTCGTACTCCGCAACCACAGTAGCCACATTATAAACAACACGGTCAAGAAGGACGCCATCGGCTTCTACATCGCCTCCCTGTCCTACAAGATCGTAGTGTACAAAGGACAACTCACCAGCCATCAGGTGCGCCACTATTTCACAGACCTGCGCAACAAGCGCGTCGTCAGCGCCTTCGGCCTGGTGCATTCCCGCTTTGCCACCAATACCTTCCCTTCCTGGAAATTGGCCCAACCCTTCCGTTTCATCGCCCACAACGGAGAGATCAATACCCTGCAAGGCAACCTCAACTGGCTCAAATCCAGTGAACGCGGATTCACCTCCCCCTACTTCACCCGCGAAGAAATGGACATGCTCCTGCCCATCGTGAGTGAAGGACAGTCAGACAGTGCCAGCCTGGATAATGTCATCGAACTGCTCAGTATGACCGGCAGATCCCTGCCCCATGTCATGATGATGCTCATCCCGGAAGCATGGGATGATAACGTCATGATGGATCCCGTCCGAAAAGCATTCTACGAATACCACGCCTCGATGATGGAACCCTGGGACGGACCGGCATCCATCTCATTCACTGACGGACGCATCATCGGCGCCACGCTCGACCGGAATGGACTCCGTCCTTCACGATACTGCGTCACCACCGACGACCGTGTCATTATGGCCAGTGAAACAGGCGCACTCCCCGTGGATCCCGCACTCGTAAAAGAGAAAGGCCGACTGCAGCCCGGCCGCATGTTCGTGGTCGACCTGGAACAGGGGCGGATCATCAGCGATGAGGAAATCAAGAATGATGTCTGTAACCGTAAACCCTACGCCGACTGGCTGAATAAATACAAGATCCGACTCAATGAACTCCCGGAACCGCGTGTCATGTTCACCCACCTCGAACATGACCAGGTGTTCAAATACCAGAAAGCCTTCGGCTATTCGCGCGAAGATCTCGAACAGATCATCACGCCTATGGCCCTAGATGGTAAAGAGCCCATCGGTTCGATGGGAACCGACACCCCGCTGGCCGTCCTGAGTGATCAGCCCCAGCACCTCAGCAGCTACTTCAAACAACTCTTCGCCCAGGTGACCAACCCGCCGATCGATCCGATCCGCGAACGACTGGTCATGTCGCTCGCCACCTTCGTGGGCAGCAATGGGAACATGCTGATAGAAGATCCGCAAAGCTGCCATACCGTTGCCCTAAAACACCCCGTACTCAGCAACCACGACCTGGAAAAGATACGCAGCATCGATACCGGCATCTTCCAGGCTAAGACCCTCCAATGCTACTTCCGGGCCGATGGGAATCCGGGTAGGCTTAAATCCGCACTCGACAGGATCTGCCGCTACGCCGTAGATGCCGTACAGGACGGATTTGAAGTGCTGATCCTCCAGGATCGGGCCATCGACTCGGATCACGCCCCCATACCCTCCCTGCTCGCCACTGCCGCCATCCATCACCACCTCATCCGTAAAGGTCTGAGGGGAAAGGTGGGCATCGTGGTCGAAGCCGGCGATGTATGGGAAGTGCACCATTTCGCCTGCCTGCTCGCCTTCGGCGCCACCGCCATCAACCCATACCTGGCACTCTCCACCATCCGAGATCTGCGCCAGACAGGACGACTGAAGACCGATCTCGAACCAGAACAACTTAAGAAAAATTATATCAAGGCCGTTAACGAAGGGCTGCTAAAAGTCTTCTCCAAGATGGGCATCTCCACCTTGCAGTCCTACCAGGGCGCGCAGATCATGGAGATCATCGGACTCAACCGGGAGGTCGTGGACCACTACTTCACCGGCGCCGTCTCGCGCATTCAGGGAATGGGACTCGAAGAAATCGCACGCGAAGCGCTTGCCAAACATGGTAACGCTTTCAGCAAGATGGAAATCCCATATGACCAGCTGCCCACCGGCGGATTCTACCAATGGAAACGAAAAGGAGAAGCACATCTCTTTAACCCGCAGACCATCCATCTACTGCAACATTCAACCCGAACAAACGACTACGCCTCCTTCAAGAAATACTCGAAGCTCGTGAACGACCAGGCCGAAAAAGCCTGCACCCTGCGCAGCCTGTTTGATTTCAAAAAAACACGTACATCAATTCCGATCGACGAAGTTGAACCGGAAGAAAATATCTTCAAGAGATTCGCCACAGGCGCCATGTCCTTTGGCTCGATATCCTGGGAAGCTCATACAACACTGGCCATCGCCATGAACCGCCTCGGTGCAAAAAGCAATACGGGCGAAGGCGGAGAAGACGAACTGCGATACGAAGCGATGGAAAATGGGGATTCGATGCGCTCCTCCATCAAACAGGTCGCGTCAGCCCGTTTTGGGGTCACCAGCCTTTACCTCACAGAAGCCGACGAACTGCAGATCAAAATGGCCCAGGGTGCAAAACCCGGAGAAGGCGGACAACTGCCAGGCCATAAGGTGGATGACTGGATTGGGCGCGTCAGGCATTCCACCCCCGGTGTCGGCCTGATATCGCCACCTCCACATCACGATATTTATTCGATCGAAGACCTGGCACAACTCATCTTTGACCTGAAGAATGCCAATCGCCAGGCCCGCATCAGTGTAAAATTGGTATCAAAGGCAGGAGTAGGAACCATCGCCGCGGGCGTCACCAAAGCCAAGTCAGACGTGGTGCTTATCTCCGGCTACGATGGCGGAACCGGCGCCTCACCCATCAGTTCCATCCGTCACGCCGGACTTCCCTGGGAACTCGGACTCGCCGAAACCCACCAGACACTGGTACGCAACCGGTTGAGAAGTCGCGTGACCGTGCAGGCCGACGGACAGATGAAAACCGGCAGGGACATCGCCGTAGCCACACTGCTGGGAGCTGAAGAATGGGGCGTAGCCACCGCCGCCCTGGTGGTGGAAGGTTGCATCATGATGCGAAAATGCCATCTCAACACCTGCCCCGTGGGTGTCGCCACTCAGGATCCCGAACTGCGCAAACGCTTCTCCGGCGCCGCTGACCATGTGGTCAATTTCATACGTTTCATGACCCGGGAACTCCGGGAGATCATGGCCGAACTGGGCTTCCGAACCATCAATGAGATGGTCGGACAAGTACAAAACCTGGGCGTCAGGGAGAACATCACCCATTGGAAATATTCAAAACTCGACCTGTCCCCCATCCTTTATCAGGAACCGGAAGCCAGATATACCGGGCTTTATAAGCAGGAAGAACAGGACCACGGACTGCTCGGTGTACTCGACTGGAAGCTGCTGCATGCCGCCCAGCCCGCCCTGGAAAACGGCACCTCCGTACGTAGTGAATTCAATATCCGAAACATCGATCGTACCGCAGGCACTATCCTCTCCAACGAGATTACGAAACGCTATCGTGCGGCTGGTTTGCCAGATGATACCATTCATTTCAAGTTCACAGGTACGGCCGGACAAAGCTTCGGAGCCTTCAATACCCGGGGCATCACCCTGGAACTCGAAGGAGACGCAAACGACTATTTCGGCAAAGGACTCAGCGGAGCCCGTCTGATCGTTTACCCAGACCGGAAATCCCCGATCGTGGCGGAAGACAACATCCTGATCGGTAACGTGGCCTTCTATGGCGCTACATCCGGCACGGCCTTCATCCGAGGCAAGGCAGGCGAGCGCTTCTGCGTCCGGAACTCAGGCGCCACCGCCGTAGTGGAAGGTGCAGGTGACCACGGATGCGAATACATGACCGGAGGAACCGTGGTCATACTCGGCGAAACCGGACGGAACTTCGCTGCAGGCATGAGCGGTGGAATCGCTTACGTGTATGATGTGAAAGGGACCTTCAGGGAACGATGCAACCCGGAAATGATCGATCTCGATCCAGTGGGCGAAGATGATCTCGAAATGCTCAAATCCCTCATCACCGAACACCACCAACTCACTTCGAGTACCGTTGCCGCGTTCCTCGTCTCAGACCTCGAAAACCAGGCCGCGAGCTTCATAAAGGTATTTCCGAAAGACTACAAGAAAGTCCTGCAAAAGAAGGCTTCTGCCGCAAAAG
>CAJBZC010000293.1 GCA_903959965.1 uncultured bacterium | reverse complement strand
TCGCCGGGATCCGGAGGCGGTGAAGGAATGGTCGCCCCGCCACGTCGAACTCTGCAGCCAGCGTCAGCAGCGGATCCTGGCGGATGCCCTGCCGGCGCTGGCGGAAGGCGGCATCCTGGCATATTCGACCTGTTCCTATTCCCGGGCTGAGAACGAAGACGTACTCGACTGGCTGGTGGAAGACATGGGCATGGAGTCCATTCTCTTGGAGGTGCCGGTCGGGTGGGGCATCCATCGATCTGCTTCGCCTAAAACAGGGGCGGCAGGGTATCGTTTTTATCCGGGTGAGCGCGCGGGAGAAGGCTTCTTCCTGGCCTGCCTGCGCAAGCGGAGAGGGGAGGGGACGGCTTCGCCGGATGCGGGAAAAAGATCTGTGTGGTCGGCACAACCCATGCCGGGTGCGGGCGACTGGCTGGAGCATTCGGAACGGTTTTTGTACCGGGAGCATCCGGAAGGATGGATGGCCATCCCGGAGGAACTCGCCGGACATCAACAGGTACTGGCCTCCGGACTATCACTTCGGAAATCCGGACTCCTCCTCGGAAAGATCATGAAGGGCAGATTGAACCCCGAGCATGAGCTCGCTTTGTCAACTGTCCTCAGGTATGATGTTCCGGGTGTTGAACTTGCTGATGAGGATGCCCTTCGATACCTCCGTCGGGAGAATATCCTCCCTTCAGAAGCAAACGAAGGCTGGAACCTGGTGCGTTACCAGGGTTTGTCGCTGGGTTGGTTGAAGGCCATTGGCCATCGGGCAAATAATTATTACCCGATGGATTGGCGCATCCGCTCTGCAGGTCCTGTATAAGTTGGGGAGTCTGCTACGGATGGATTGAATTTCATATTTTTACCTTATCTCAGATTTCCGGATGATGCCGGTCCATATAACTTGAAAACCATGATGAGATTGCTGTCCCTGTTCCTAAGCGTCATGACCGGCTTCATGTCTGTTGCCCAAACTGGACCTGTGGCCCTCATCGAAGATGGTAAGCCTGTGATCCGTCATAAGGTGATCGCCAAGGAGAATTGGTACAGCGTCGCCCGGAACTTCAATCTCCGACCGGCAGAGATTGCTTCTGCCAACGCACTCGGTATCGAAAAGCCATTGAATATTGGTCAGTCGCTGGACATTCCCCTTACTGCCGACAACTTCGCTCAAACCGGAAAACCGGCAGGGGATGAAGCTTTCATCCCGGTGTACCATGTTGTACAGCAGGGCGAAGGGCTATACAGGATCGGACAACTCTATAATAAAGTAGGCTCAGAGGCCGTCAAACGGATGAGCAATATGTCATCGGACGCCATTCGACCGGGTATGCGGCTCGTCATAGGTTATCTGAAAGTTAAGAAAAGCCAGTCGGCCTTCGCAGCAAAGGCTGTTACACCACCCGTTGCGGCTGCTGAACCAACACCCCCGGCCAAGCCGGCAGCTCCTGTCAGCGCACCCGTTTCACCATCCACCACGCAAGCCCCCCCTACTCCCAAAGCTGAGCCTGTAAAACCTGTAAATCCACCTGCTGTAACACCTGTGCAACCCTCGGCTCAGACATCCGCATTGCCTGCCGGTACCGGATTTTTTACCGGGCTGTTCATTGAACAGGCGAAAGTCGGACAGGTCGTAACAGTCAGCGGAAATGGTGCCTCATTCAAGAGTACCAGTGGTTGGAACGATGGCAAATATTATGTCCTGATGAACGGGGTAGAGCCGGGAACCGTTGTGAAGATCACCGAAGCCGCAGGTGGTGCGACCGTCTATGCCAAAGTGCTCGGCGACCTTCCTCCCATCCGGGAAAACGAAGGACTCCAGGCCCGAATAAGCAATGCCGCCATGGCAAAAATGGGCCTTCCTGAGGGTACGCACAGTTTGACCTTTCATTGGAACAAATAAATGAGGGTCGCCAATCATCGAAAAATATAGTGAATTGAGGGCCGGGTATTGCTTTATGCAGAAATCGGATCTATTTTTCGCTTTCATCCCGATCTTGTGAAAAATGAAGGCCAGCCCTATCGCGCTGGAGATTCCTATTAACCGGAGGTTAATCTGGAATCGGGGAAACACCAAATACCATCATTTTTCAATTGCCCCCCATGCGTTTGCTGAGGAACCTGTTCGTTGGTTTAGTACTGATTACCCTGATCGCCACCCTCGTCGGCTATTTCTGGATGCGATCTTCCCGTCCGGATTACAATGCGGAACTGAAACTGCCAGGTCTCGCGCAGCCGGTGGAGGTCTTTTTTGACGACCACGCTGTGCCACATATCTACGCACAGAATGAACGGGACCTGTTTACGGCGCTCGGATATGTTCATGCCCAAGACCGGCTTTTTCAGATGGAAGTGATCCGCAGGTTGGCTGATGGTCGCCTCTCCGAAATTTTTGGAGAGAAGACACTATCCACCGATAAACTGTTCCGGACCATGAGTTTCCGGGAGCATGCCCGCCAAAGCGTTCAACAACTGATGAAGGACAGCGCCCAGCCTCATGTGCAGGCGGCACTTGCGTATCTGCGGGGGGTCAATCACTACGTGGCCAACGGTAAAAAGCCGGTGGAATTCAGTATCCTCGGCATAGAAGGAACGCCGTTCACCATGGAGGATATCGAGGTGATCATTTCATATATAGGATACACCTTTACCGGGGCCTTCAAGGCGGAAGCCGTAGCCACCACGATCGCCAGTCGCTGGGGGACTGATTATCTGAAGGATATCTTCAGCAACTGGCCGGACAGCAGCTGGAAGATTCCGGTGCAGCCCGGAGGATTGCAGGCCGACAGCGGTTTGGCCACTGCCTTCCTCGATATGGCCGATAAGGCGGGGGATGTCGGCCGAAAACTTCCCTATCCCACGTATAACGGTTCCAATGGATGGGTGGTCTCCGGAAAAAAGACGAAATCCGGTAAGCCCATTCTGGCAAATGACACACACATCGCTTTCGCACAGCCCTCCGTGTGGTACGAGGCACATCTCGAATGCCCGGGCTTCAGCATCTACGGGAATTTCCTGGCGGGTACGCCCGTGCCTGCGCTCGGACACCATGATGCCGCCGGATGGGGCATCACCATGTTCGAGAATGACGACATGGATTTTTACCGCGAAAAACTGAATCCGGAAAATGCCAATCAGGTCTGGAACAAGGATCACTGGGAAGATCTGCAGGTCCGGAAGGAGATCATCAAGGTAAAGGGCGGGGAGGATGTGGTGCTGGAAGTGAAGAGATCCCGGCATGGTCCCATCCTCAACGGAGCCTTCGACGGCATCCGTGAATACACCGACCCGATTTCCATGTGGTGGATCCACGATCAGTTCCCGTCCACACATCTTCAGGCTTTCTACAAACTCTCCCATGCTGATCGCGTTTCTGAAGCCCGGGAAGCCGTCAGTTTGCTGACATCCCCCGGTCTGAATATCATGTGGGCAGATACCACCGGCGATATCGCCTGGTGGGCGGGCGGGAAACTCCCCATCCGTCCGGCGCATGTGAATCCCAACCTGATCCTCGACGGGGCGTCCGGTGCAGATGATCCCACCGGTTGGCTGCCTTTTGACATGAATCCGCAGATCCTTAATCCGGCCAGGGGCGTGTTGTACACCGCCAATAACCAGCCGGAAGATATGGGGAGCGGA
>CAJBZC010000292.1 GCA_903959965.1 uncultured bacterium | reverse complement strand
TCATAGGTTTACTAAGTTCACCTAAAGTGTATTTGAGTCATAACGTGTATATTTAACATAGTGTCAAATCGGTTGCTATGAGCCATCAAGTCAATAAGGGACAGATCGGAAAGGATGCAGACAAACCAAGTCTCAGTATAACCCAGATCATAAATATGAGTGTGGGTTTCTTTGGCATCCAGTTCGGCTGGGACCTGCAGCGAGCCAATATGGGACGCATTTATGAAAACCTGGGAGCGAATGCGGACGAAGTGCCGCTGCTATTCCTCGCTGCTCCCTTGACAGGGTTGCTCGTACAACCTGTCATAGGTTACATGAGCGACCGAACTTGGCATCCACGCTGGGGCAGGCGCAGGCCTTATTTTTTGATTGGAGCTATTGTGAGTTCGATCGCACTGCTCTTCATGCCCTCCAGCAGCGAGTTATGGATGGCAGCCGGACTCCTTTGGATTCTGGATGTCTTCGGGAATGTAGCTATGGAACCCTTTCGTGCCTTTGTGACGGACAAACTGCCGGAGTCCCAGGTGAACAGAGGGTTCATTATGCAAAGTCTCATGATCGGATTAGGTGGTAGCATCGCCTCTGCGCTACCCTGGCTCATGACCAATATGATGGGTATGTCTAACATCGCCGAAAAAGGTGAGATCCCGGTTAACGTGATGGCATCCTTTTACATCGGTGCCTTTTTCTTTTTGTCCGCGGTGCTTTACACCGTGTTCACCACGCGTGAATACCCACCGGCAGATGATACAAGTACGTCCGCTTCCACGGAAGCCTCAGGCTTCATGCATGGAATCCGTGAAATCATGTTCGCCCTGCGCAACATGCCGGAAAGAATGCGGGTCGTGTCCCTGGTGCAATTCTTCACTTGGCCGGGCCTCTTTTTGATGTGGTTCTACTACACGACGGCGGTAGCTGTCAATGTCTTCCACGGCATTGATGCAGGTGATCCAAACTACGCGAAGGGTGCGGATTTCGGCAGTCTGACACTCTCGTTTTACAGCGTGGTCACTTTCCTGTTCGCCCTTGTACTGCCGTCGATTGCCGATAGATTGGGCAGGAAATGGACCCATGCGCTTTGTCTTGCATGCGGCGCCTTGGGATTGATCAGCGTGAACTGGGTGACCAACCCCAACATGTTGTTTCTGTCCATGGCGGGGGTCGGCATCGCCTGGGCCAGCATTCTCTCCATGCCCTATGCCATGCTCAGCGGTTCTCTTCCGCGCGACAAGGTCGGCATATACATGGGCATCTTCAACTTCTTCATCGTCCTACCCGAGATCATGGCGTCTCTCGGATTCGGGTGGTTGATGCGTAACGTTCTTAATAATGACCGGCTGGCCGCCCTCACCCTCGGTGCCATTTTCATGCTGCTGGCGGCTGCCTTAACAGTATTCATGATCAAAGACAAAAAGAATTAATATGCCCATCAGATTTGTAAAAAAACTGAACATTAGAACGGTATTTTTATCGCTGATCACTTGCTGGCTCACCATCACATCACAGGCCCAGGACATAAAAACCTATCCGGTCTCCTGGTGGACGGGCATGAAACAACCTGTGGTGCAAGTCATGATTCACGGCTCATCAATGCTGCCGGCAGTCGTCACAGTCAACCATCCGGGGGTATCGGTAAAGCGGGTCCACCAGCCAGAGAACAAACGCTATCTGTTTGTCGATCTGAACATAACGCCCACTGCAAAACCCGGCAATGTGATGATCCGACTGGGCAAAGATATGCAGGTGGCCTTCCCAATTGAGGCCCGTAACCGCAGGCTTCAGACGGTCAGACAGCAAGGGGTTCGCGCAAACGACCTCGTTTACCTGATCATGCCAGACAGATTTGTGAATGGAGATCCATCGAACGACCGTATTTCTTCGCTTCGGGATACCAGCTGCGATCGATCCAATCCCTATGCACGTCATGGCGGAGACCTCAAAGGCGTGGAAAGCAAACTCGACTATCTCCGGGACCTGGGGGTGACCACCGTCTGGATGACACCCGTGGTAGAAAATGACATGCCCAGAACCCTTGAGGCCGAGCAGTATAACATGAGCGGTTATCATGGCTATTGGATTACCGATCATTACCGCATAGATCCCCGCTTCGGAGGAGATCAGGCCTACCAGTCACTGGTGGATGCAGCGCATACCAAAGGGCTGAAGATCATCCAGGATGCTGTTTACAATCATGTCGGAAACAAGCATCATACGGTTATTGATCCTCCGATGAAGGAATGGCTGAATCAGTGGCCATCCTATCAGGGTTCAAATCACCGGGATGAAGTGTTCTTTGATCCGTATGCATCTGCTGCAGACAAAAAGATCATGGTCGGCGGTTGGTTCGTACCCCATCTTCCCGACCTCAACCTGGCTAACCCTTATGTGGCCAATTTTATCATACAAAATACCGTCTGGCATACGGAAAAGTTCGGCATCGACGGATGGCGGGTGGATACCTATAAATATTGTGACGAAGCCTTTCTGAATCGTATCAATGATGTACTCTTGAAGGAATTTCCTCGATTGACCGTTTTTGGAGAGGCGTGGACGAACACCATCACCGGTGGGGCCTATTTTACAAGGAACCGGATCAATGCCCCGTTCAGACATAATGCGCAGGGTGTAACGGACTTCCCCCTTGGAGGGGCCATTTTTGATGCAGTGAATCAACCTGCCGGATGGACGGAAGGTGTCACCCGACTTTACATGACATTGGCCCAGGATGTCCTATATGAAAACCCGATGCTAAACTGCATTTTCCTGGACAATCATGACATGAACCGTTTGTTTT
>CAJBZC010000291.1 GCA_903959965.1 uncultured bacterium | reverse complement strand
CCCGCCATCGACACCACTGAAGCCCTGACACAATTGCAGGCCTTTCAACTTGCCCTCAACGAGGCCACCCTCAACCTGGCTAAGGCCCGACTTGAACTGTCCGACTATCTCTGGAAGACGAATGACGAGCCCTGGTATCTTCCACCAGGCATTCGTCCGGACTCGACATCCATGGCCGTGAGTCTGTTGGCCGGTATGACACCTGAACTGGCAGGTACCCTGGAAACTGCCTTAAGGGAACACCCTAAACTCAAGATCCTGGACTATAAGCTTAGAAGCCTGGAGGTGGAACGGCAACTCAAATTTCAGGACCTCCTGCCAAAGGTAGACCTCAAATATAACCTGCTCTCCAAAGGCTATGCGACACCCCTGCATGCGGGGATCGAGCCCTTCCGTAATGATTTCAAATTCGGGCTGGGCGTGGCCATGCCCCTGAGACTTTCACAGGGCCGGGGTCTATATCGTGAGGCCAGGCTCAAGATTCGAGAGACCCGTCTCGGTCAGTCTCAAACCGTCTGGGAGATCGAGAATAAGATCCGATACCAGCATGCAGCCCTGCTGCAGCTTCGCGATCAATGGCTGCAGGCCCTTGATTATGTGCGTAACCACGAACAACTCTACAAAGGGGAGGAACTTAAATTCAGACTCGGAGAGAGTACGCTTTTTTTGGTCAACAGTCGGGAGAATAAGTTGCTGGAAGCCCGTGAAAAACTCGTCTCCGTTCGGGCTAAATACCTCAGCGCCTTCGTCTCATTTCAGTGGTCCGCCGGCCAGCTCAGATAGCGCCTGCCTTACAGGAGCGTCTGTATGCCATCTCCCTTATATCTATCTTTGCCAAAAGGATCCTGATGAATTTTCGGCTGGTTAAATCGCTCTTGAATCTTTCTATCCTGATGGGCCTGGGCGCAGCTCCTGCGAATGGTCAATCTTATGTCGGACGATTCCTGCGGGCCGACAGTCTGCCCATCATGTTCAATATGGACGTTGTGCGCAATGCTTCCGGAATATCATGGAAGATCCGAAATGCCGGGGAGACCATTCGGGTGGATCGCCTGGTCAGGAAGGGGGATTCCCTGATGGTGGACATGCCATTCTTTGAATCAGAGATGAGGCTGTCTGTTGATCGGTCCGGTGTGATGCGTGGCGACTGGATCAAGGGTACGACCAGTCAGGATCTTTATCAGGCCATAGTATTAAAGCCTGGCCGTACCCGCTTTCCGCTTCATTCGGGACCGGCGCGCATAGATGTTTCCGGACGGTGGAGTGTCAGCCTTCGCAGGCCGGACGGCACCTTCAGGAATGCCGTGGCGGAATTCAAGCAGAAAGGCTCATTCCTGACCGGAACTTTTTTGACCCCAACCGGAGATTATAGATACCTGGAAGGGATCGTTAGTGGGGATTCCCTGCAGTTATCCTGTTTCGATGGCAGTCATGCCTACTATTTTGGTGCCCGATTGACTCCTGATGGGATGTTGAACAACGGAGTCTTTGCCTCCGGGCTCACTCACTTGGAGCCATGGACGGCCATCCGGGATGAGGAGGCGAGCCTCGATGGAGCCTTAGCAACGATGTCTCTGCGTTCGGGGAAGGATAGTTTGTCTTTCCGATTTCAGGACCTGGAAGGTCAATGGGTGTCATTACGTGATGCAAGGTTCAAAGACAAAGTGGTTATCATTCAGATCATGGGCTCCTGGTGTCCGAATTGTATGGACGAGACTCAATTTTTAAGTACGTATTACAACCGCAATGGATCCAGGGGGATAGAAGTGGTAGCCTTGGCGTATGAGTACAGCACTGATACGGTGCGTGCGCGACGAAGTCTATTAAAATTCAGGGATCGTTTCGATGTTCGTTATCCCATGCTGATCACCGGGGTTACCAGTGCAGACAGTTTACGTACAGAAAAAACGCTCCCGGAACTGACCCCCATCCGGGCCTTTCCGACCACTATATACGTGGGGCGTGACGGAAAGGTGAAAGAGATCCATGCGGGTTTCTCCGGACCTGCTACAGGATGGCATCACGAGGCTTTCAAACAGGAATTTGAAAAAAGAATCCGTCAGTTATTGTCGGCGACATATTGAGATGCCGCCCTCGTTCCTGTATTTTTAACAGTCTTCCCGATCGCCCGGTTCACATGGGATTCCGGCGTCAGATCTGTTGAAAGGAATGCTGCAACCATCCTCGCTCCGTTAGCATTGTAGTGCCCGTCACATTTGAAAAAAATCTGTTCATTCCCGGAACGTCGTGGATGCATGTAATTAAAATAGGATCTGAATTCATGCCCATTCCTGCCGGCTTGTCTTTTCAGGCGATCTTCCAGGTCGAGGTAATCCTCCAGGTTTTCGGGATGTCGCTCCAGCCTGGATAACAGTTGCTGACCGGGGAGATTGATGAAGGTGACTTTCGCACCGTGTTTTTCTGCAATGTCCATCACCTGTTCCATATCGTAGGCCAGGATCCTCAGATCTTGTTGTCGCCAAGCCAACATGGCCGGAACTTTGTCTGTCTGTTTCTGTGCCTCCCTGAAATTTAGGTAAATTTCCCAGATCCGACGAGTATAGGTCAATCTTACGATACGGCCAAACAACGTGTAATTGTCACTATTCATGTGACTGATCAAACCACGTTTGATTAGTATGCGACTGAATATGTTCATTTTTTGCTGGAACAGCTTTGAATTCATTGTGCTGCTGTCGGGATGTCCACGGTAGGTGATCTGTTCTGGATGCAGAAGGTCCCTGCGATAGGGCTTATAGTACCTGGTTACGGTGTCATGTTGCATGTAGTCATTGTCCGTCAGGTCATTCTCGAGATGGATGAGCATGAATACCCTGCTGTGCCTGAAACTGTCTGCAAAATGCCGATAAAGTAAAGATTGCTGCGTGCTGCCTGATCTGCTCACCCCCAGGTTGATCGCCGGTCGGCCACTCATTCGACTGAATTGAGCGGGAATGGTCTCTTCCTCAGACAAACCGAAGCCTTCGGTAAAACTGTCTCCCAGGAAAATGACGTTTTGAGTATCATCCGTTTTCGGTTCCGGCCCCCTCGCTCCGTAGTGATTGAATTTCATGATCACATCGAAGCAGTTGGTGCGGTGGCGAGACTTCCTGTCGGGAACATGCCAGATGCCCCAGGGCAGGGTGGAGTCAATGACCCTGGGATTCAGTACTGATTTGGCAACGGGCTCATATTCGTCCTGCATGCTGAATTTCAGGTAGGTTGGGACGAATTCGAATTTCCTCAGATAAGGTTTCTTGACGGAAATGTATAAGAAGGAAATGATTTCAACAAGACAGAAAAGGAGGAGAATATTGACGATTAAGATACGGGATAACTGCCTGAGGGTCATGATCGAGATTAATGATACTGGTCCCGTTACATCCATCTTTCTGTTTGCTCGGGGTAACCATGTTGTTAAAATGCAAATAATGCATTTAAAATCGAAACCTGCAACCCCTTGAGCCTCCCACATTCATGTCATATCGATATCATGTTCACGAT
>CAJBZC010000290.1 GCA_903959965.1 uncultured bacterium | reverse complement strand
TGCTGGTGGCGCTGGCCATAGCCGCCATCTTCACCCCCGTTCTCCCTAATTTCGATGATGCCGGAAAATACAGTGCAGCAGATATCTCGTGGATACTTGTGGCAACCGCCCTCGTCTTCCTGATGACCCCCGGACTAGCTTTCTTCTATGGCGGGATGGTACACCGTAAAAATGTGATCTCCACCATGATCAAGAGTGTAGTGGCGGCCGGTGTCGTAAGCGTCCTCTGGATCGTATTCGGCTTCAGTCTCGCCTTTGGCGACTCCATCGGTGGGTTTGTCGGAAATCCAAATACATTCCTGTTCTTCAAAGATGTGAACTCAGGTGAACCCTGGAGCCTTGCTCCAACCATTCCAAAATCACTCTTTTCGCTTTTTCAACTGATGTTTGCCATCATCACCCCAGGACTCGTTGTGGGAGCCGTGGCAGAACGAATCAGATTCAATGCATACATTCTTTTCACCGTCCTCTTTTGCATCCTTGTCTATGCACCGCTGGCGCATTGGAGCTGGCATCCGGATGGATTCCTTTTCAAATGGGGGGCACTTGATTTTGCTGGCGGAACCGTTGTACACATTTCTGCCGGTTGCGCCGCGCTCGCCGGAGCACTGGTTCTAAAACGCCGCCGCGTGCACCTCGAAGGTGAGGAAGTTCCCCCGGCTAATGTACCCTATGTACTCATCGGCACCGGTCTCCTTTGGTTCGGATGGTTCGGATTCAACGCCGGATCAGCACTCGGAGCCAATGCCCTCGCCGTTTCCGCCTTCGCCACCACCAATACCGCCGCCGCCGCTGCTGGTCTATCTTGGATGTTCTTTGACGTACTCAAGGGTAAAAAGCCCTCCGTACTCGGATTCTGCATTGGCGCCGTTGTCGGACTCGTTGCAATCACGCCAGGCGCAGGTTTCGTTGGCATTCCACAAAGTATATTCATCGGGGTAGTCGCCGCTGTCATCTCAAACATCGCTGTCTATTACAAATCAAAATCCAAACTGGATGATACGCTCGACGTGTTCCCCTGTCATGGATTGGGCGGCATCGTAGGTATGCTCCTCACCGGCGTATTTGCCTCAAAAGCTGTCAATGCAGCTGGCAATGACGGTCTGTTCTACGGAAATACTGAGTTCTTTATGACACAGCTTAAGGCCATGGCCATCGCTGTAGTGTACAGTTTTGTCGTCTCCTACCTGATCTTCAAATTCATCAACTTCATCCTCCCGCTCCGCGTGTCCATGGAAGAAGAGGAAATGGGTCTTGATGCCACCCAGCACAATGAGAATTATGTGCAGGGAACCCTGCTCGTAAAAAATGAAACCAGCGGAATACTGGAAGAAACAGAAGCCTGATGCATACATACTAAGAAAAAAGGGCACAGCAGACGAAGACCGATCGTACCAGGATCGACTTCACCACTGCACCCCATTGCAAATAAAAAAACCAAGACAATGTTACGAAAACTCTGTGTGATGGCAAGTGCCATCAGCCTCTCAGCAAATGTCCTCGGCCAGGAATCTCCAGCTTCAACCCCTAAGGAAGACAAAGGAACTGCCACCTTCAGCGGATTTGCAGACGCATACTTCCGTTCCGACTTCATGAGCACCCCGGGTAACAACCGTACAAGCTTCACCAACTCGCACAATTCCTTCGAATTAGGCATGGCTTCGATGAAAGTCGATTACACAAAGGGGAAAGTCAGCATGACCGCAGACCTGGGCATCGGTAAAAGAGCCCAGGAATTCTCTTACAACGAATCGGGCCTGTCTTCGGCCATCAAACAGTTATATATCAGCTATCAGGCCAAAGACTGGTTGAAATTCACCGCCGGAAGCTGGGCAACACACGTGGGTTATGAACTGGTAGATGCCCCGGCCAACCGTAACTACTCAATGTCCTACATGTTTTCATGGGGACCGTTCTTCCACACGGGCGTCAAAGCGGAGATCACTGCGGGCAAGAGTGGTTTCATGCTCGGCATCGCCAACCCGACCGATTTCAAGGCCGCTCCGATCAATAGCAGCAAGTATGTCCTTGCCCAATACTCTGTCGCCATCTCTGACGACGTAAAGGCATATGTCAACTACGTCGGCGGTAAAAGATTCACCGACAGCGCAAAAACCGGTCAGTTCGACCTGGTGCTGACCGCCAAGGCCAGCGATCTGTTCAGTCTCGGTTTCAATGGCACCGTGGCCTCCAACAGATTCCAGCAAAATAACAAATACGACGAAAAGTCAACCACATGGTGGGGCTCGGCGCTCTACCTGAACCTGGACCCTACACCCGGATTCGGTTTGACCCTTCGCTCTGAGTATTTCAGCGACAAAAACAGCCTGGCAGCCATGTCCCTCGCCCCAGAAGGTGCCTCCGTTTTTGCAAATACACTTTCAGGCAACATCCGATTGGGGAGCCTGACACTGATCCCTGAATTCAGGGTGGAATCAGCCTCCGGAAAGATCTTCAGCAACAAAACCGGTGTGGCCAGAAATGGAGATGCAAGCTTTCTCCTTGCCGCCGTCTACAAATTTTAGGCAGTCATACGTTGGGTCGATTTTGCCTCGGGGCGGCTTTCTAGCCGCCCTTTTTTTTATGGAGCCCGACCACCATATTGCGTCAGTGAATTATACATCATAACTTGCAGGCATGCCATTGCCTTGGAATAAAAAATCCAATCAGCCAGATCCCGATGAAGAACAAATCGCATTCATCGGACAAGGTACCGTGCTGAGTGGTAAGGTCGTCAGCACGAAGCCACTGGTCGTTGATGGCACCATTCACGGGAATATTGACTGCGCAACCACCGTAATGGTGGGTAGTTCAGGGGTAGTCATTGGCGAAATTCACAGTCCCATGGCCAGGATTAGCGGACGCATCTTCGGCAACCTGCATGTGACTACACGGGTCGAACTCATCGGCGATGCCAATGTACAGGGAGATATTTTCACAGGCAGCCTGCATCTAGAACCTTCCGTGGTCTTTAATGGGAGATGTCATATTCCCCAACAGGAACCTGGCATCTCCAGGGAGGAAGTGGAGAAAGCTATTTTAGGAAAGGGGTGACTCCACCATCAGGCCGAATTACGGCCCGCATTAATAATACCGAAAGAACAACGCATCACCAGCTTTTCATATACCTCCTTTTCGGGAGATTGAATTCTGCGCTCTTCCAGCTCCCTGACCCGGGTAATCGCATATTGCTGGATGGTCGTCAATGGCATTACAATACGCTCCCGCATCTGCACCGATAACTGCTCTACCGGGTAATCAGCCATCAGTTCATGTTTGCCGGACATCAGGAAAATATAACGACGCGTCAATTCGTATTCCCCATGAATCTTTTGCCAGATCTCTCCGTACACTGGATGATCACTTAAAAACCGGGTCAGCGGAAAGAAACATTTCTGCATCGCCATCTCGCAGTTGTCGATCAGCGTCTTGAAAAATGGAGATTGCTGGTATAAGTGCTTCACCTCAGAAAACCTGCCGGCCTCATCCATGCGTTTCAAGGCTGTCCCAACACCGTAATACCCCGTAACATTCTGCTTCAGTTGACTCCACGCCCCCACAAAGGGTATCGCCCGCAAGTCTTTTAAACTCAATCGACCCACCCCCCCTCGCTTGGCAGGACGGCTCCCGATGTTCGTCTCCGCATAAAAACGCAGCGGACTGGCGTGCCCCAAATAGTCGAGAAAATGTGGATGCTCCCTGAGTTGTACATATGCTTCGTAACCAACCTTACTCAACTCCTCCAGCAAAAGATGATCAGATGCCTCCATGGTGACAGGATGCGCAGACAACAAATCATTGCTCAGCCCGGCATGCAGTAACTGTTCGATATTGAACTGTGCCGCATCCACCGTTCCAAAATTGGAACTGACCGTCTGACCCTGCACAGTCAGTTGTATCTCCCTGTTGGCAATGTTCCGGCCAAGAGAAGCATAAAATTTATGGGTCTTCCCCCCACCCCGGGCAGGAGGTCCGCCGCGACCGTCAAAAAACACCACATCAATCCCATACTGCCGGGAAATACGCGTCAACTCCTCCTTTGCCCGATAAATGCTGAAGTTGGCCATGAGATACCCGCCATCCTTGGTGCCATCACTGAAGCCAAGCATGATGGTCTGTCGATTGCCGCGCCTTGATAAATGATCACGATAAGCAGGCAGGCTGTACAATGATTCCATAATACGCTCAGCGTGCAGAAGATCATCAATCGTTTCAAACAAAGGAACAATATCCACCGTGATGGACTCGCGGTCCCATCCGGCCAACACAAATAACGCCAACACTTCCATCAGATGCCGAGCGCTGTTGCACTGACTGATGATGTATCGACCAGCACCCGCCTCTCCGTTCAAGGCCTGTATGCGCCGTATGGCACGTATTGATGCTAAGGTCTCACCCGCCATTCCTTCGACAATCGTCTCCTCCGAAATACCGGCAGAAACAGCAGCAAGGCAGGCTTCCTGCTCAGCAGCAGATAATCCCGAATAGCCTTTAGGAAGCCCCAGTCCTGCCTCAGACAATTGCTCGAGTACTTTGCCATGGATGGAACTGTCCTGTCGAATATCCAATGAAGCAAAATACAATCCAAATAGTCGAACCTTGTTCATGAGACTGTCAACCATCGACATAAACAGGCCATTGTGCTGATACAACATCGTCTCCCGGATCTGTGTGAGGGTTGACAGGATCTCTTCCTTCGACAGTTCAGTCCTCATCCCGGGGATGAAAATATTGTCATAAAGCTTGCGCTCCAACTCCTGAAGCGGAGCTTCCACACCTTCAAACGTGAGCCTACGCTTCAGGCGCCGAACCTCCATGTAGTAACATTTGATGATGCTGCCGCGCAATGCCTCCGCCACGCGCAGCGTGGTTTCTGCCGTAACAAAAGGATTGCCATCCCTGTCGCCACCCGGCCAGAATCCCATCTGAATCACAGGGTAACCGTCCTCCGCCATTACATCCGGGAACTGGGTACGCATCTGGGTAATGATCCGCCCGCAGGCAGGATAGAACACGTTTTCAAGATACCAGATCAGACTCACCGCCTCATCATAGGGCGTCGGTTTCTGTTTTTTGAAAAACGGCGTCTTGCCCAACTGCTGCAGATAAGTATTGATTTGTCCGACATTATTCTCCGAAACAGCACGTGACAGATCATTGATGATACCCAGGACAGAGCCTGGATAAAATTGAGTGGGATGAGCGGTCAGCACAAGCCGAACTGCGAAATCCTTCAGCTTTTCTGTCATCCTGCCTTCCAGCTGTGCCTGACGAACCTCCGTTTCCAACTGCTTGAGCGTCCCTGCGCCCGACATATCGTTCACATCCCGGAAAGCAGCATCTTCAAGAGCGTCAAAAAGTACAACCTGTCGCTCCACATACTGCACAAATCGAAAGAGCAGATCGAGTCGTTCCTGTGTGGTGCCGTAAGTGGTATGCCGCTCAAAAAAATCATCGATGATCTGAACAGGACTCAGGTTCCTGCGATAGCCTTCCTCACAGTTGGAGGACAATAGAGATAGCAGAATACCCGTTTTTTCTATCCTATGAAAAGGGAGAGAAGTGAACAGGCTGTTGTACAATTGAAATTTGATGCCTACCTGCGTCTTGAACTGCTGCAGGGCGGCGTTCTGGGGCACACTCATCGTTGACAAAATTTGAGGAATGACTCGTCGCTTATCTGGCAGGCAATATTTCGAAGATAATACAAATTCCGGAGTTGCTTTGAAATCTCAGGCACAAACGCTAACTTGCAAGCACAAAGATGCGATCCAACGCTACATATCGATTTGCTGCCAATATTGCGGTCATCAACATGACCACCATCACCATTATTACAACCCGTTAAGGGTTGCACATACACATATTATCCCGTCGGGCACCGGCTCAACCAGCGAATCGAAAGTCATTCCATCTTACCCCTTCCAACAAAAACATGAAACAGGTTTTGAAATTCGGCGGAAGTTCCGTCGCCAACGCGGACAATATCCGCAAGGTCATCGACATTGTTAAAGCCCGGATAGAGCGTGGACAGGCCATTGTCGTCGTCTCTGCACTCGGAGGCATCACCGACACCCTCCTGCGCTGCGGAGATCAGGCAGCAGCAGGATCTGAAACATTCAGAGATACACTGGCCATTGTGGAAGACCGGCACATGCAGACGGTTAAATCCCTGCTCCCGGTAAGTCAGCAGAGCGGCACACTCTCGCTCGTTAAAAAACACTGTAACGATCTGGAAGACATCTGCAACGGCGTGTTCCTGCTCGGAGAATTGTCTTCCCGCACCCGCGATCGCATCGTCAGTTATGGTGAGCTCCTGTCCTCTCGGATCATCACGGCGGCCTTTCAGGCACAAGGGACAAGTGCTACCTGGGCCGACGCCCGCACATTGATCCGGACCAATGCCGATTTCGGTCATGCCACCGTGCAATTTGACACGACCAACGAACAGATCTCACATTGGGCAAACACCACCCGCGAAGAAGTATCCGTGGTGCCGGGATTCATCGCCTCGGAAACAAAAGGTGCCACCACTACGCTCGGACGCGGTGGATCCGACTATACCGCCGCCATCTTTGCAGCAGCATTGAATGCACAGATCCTGGAGATATGGACAGACGTATCAGGTATGATGACGGCGGATCCCCGTTGGGTGAGCAACGTCAAGATCATCCCATCCATTTCCTACCAGGAGGCCATGGAGCTGTCTCACTTCGGAGCCAAGGTCATCTACCCCCCAACCATTCAACCCGTCATGTCGCGGAACATCCCGGTATGGGTGAAGAATACGTTCGCCCCAAATGACCCGGGCACCGTTATCGAAAACCGAAATGCCCCGCAGAACGAAATCGTACGCGGCATCTCAAGCATCAACAACATCGCATTGCTCAGCCTCGAAGGCAGTGGCATGGTGGGTGTCCCCGGCTTTTCCAAAAGACTGTTCGAAGCCCTGGC
>CAJBZC010000289.1 GCA_903959965.1 uncultured bacterium | reverse complement strand
TGTGCGGGTTCGGGACAATCACGGGAAAGTATCCGCATGGAGTGAGCCCGGGCTTTGGGAGATGGGTCTCTTACACATCTCAGACTGGGAAGGTATTTGGATTGGTGCGCCAAAGAAAAACTCATCCCAAAAAAGAGACTTTTATGCAGACGACCCCGCCCCGCTGTTCAGAAAGGAATTCCTCGCAGATCAAAAGATCCGAAAGGCTACACTGTATGTAAGCGGACTCGGATACTATGAGGCCTATCTGAATGGCAGTAAAGTGGGCAAGAATCTACTGGACCCTGCCTGGACGAATTACGACAAACACGTCATGTATCGTACCCATGACGTAACGAATGATCTGAAGGCAGGCAAAAACTGTATCGGGGTCATGCTTGGCAATGGCTGGTACGATCCGCTGCCCCTGAAAATGTGGGGACGCAGAGATATCCGCGATGCACTCGCCGTGGGTCAACCGAGGTTCATTGTACAGTTGAACATTGAATATGCAGATGGTTCTACAGCCAGGATCGCATCTGATAAAAACTGGAGCACCGCAGCAGGTCCCATCCTTCATAACAGCATTTATCTGGGTGAAAAATATGACGCTAGGCTCGACATTCCGGGATGGAATCAACCAGGCATCGTGGGTGATGACTGGGAACCTGTATCCGTTATGGATACCCCGAAGGGTGCACTTTGTGCAGCATACATACCGCCCATTGTAGCAGGTGATACGCTATCCCCTGTTTCCATTCAAAAGATCGCAGCAGACCGGTACATCATTGACTTTGGAAGAAACTTCGCAGGTATTGTACGCTTTAAGACACAGGGAAATAAAGGACAGCAGCTCAGTTTGAAATATGGAGAGCTTTTGTATCCGGATGGCAACATCAATGTGATGACCTCTGTAGCAGGACAGATCAAGAAAAAAGGCGTAGGGGGCGAAGGCTCGCCGGATACTGCTTATGCAAAAGATATATTTATCCTGAGTGGTAAAGGCGGAGATGTATTTCAACCGCACTTTACATTTCATGGATTCAGGTATGTGGAGATCAGTGGATATACCGGAAAACTTGAAAAAGATGATGTCATAGGGCTGGCCTTGTATTCAGACGTAAAGCCTGCAGGTACATTTTCTTGTTCAAATTCACTTTTCAACAAGATCCAGGAGATAAGTCTGAATACCTTTACAAGCAATATTTTCAGCGTACAATCAGATTGCCCGCAGCGTGAACGATTTGGATATGGCGGAGATATTGTTGCTACTTCGGAGGCATTCATACTGAACTACGATATGTCCAGATTCTATGAAAAAACCGTCATAGATTTTGCGGACGATGCACGTGCTGATGGAGGCCTGACGGAGACAGCCCCCTTTGTGGGCATTTCCGCCGGAGGACTGGGAGGCAAATCAGGTCCGGTAGAATGGGGCGCTGCATTGCCCATCCTGATGCATCAGTTGTACCAGTATTATGGGAATATTGAATTGATCAGGAATCAATATCCGGTGGCTAAAAATTGGGTGGACTTCATGCACCGAAGATCGAAGGGAAATATCATTCCCGTCACGATCGGAGATCATGAGAGTCTGGATGAAAAACTGGTCGACTTAAGTGCAACAGCTTATTACTACTACAATACAAAACTGCTCGCCCGTTTCGCCGGATTATTGGGCAAACATCAAGACGAAATATACTATCATGCCCTAAAGGATAGCATTGCGCAAACCTTCGTGCGTCATTTCTCCAAAACTCCGGATGGTGAAATGGGGATCGGGACTGCTGCTGCGCAAGCGTATGCCCTTTATTTCGGACTCACCCCGGAAGGCATGAATGAAAGAGTACTCGACATCATGTTGCAGCAACTCCGCAAAAAAGACGATCACATAACCGCAGGTATTTTCGGCACCAAACTGCTGCTGAATGTATTGGGCGAAACAGGCAACATGGATATTGCCTGGCGAATGGCCTCGCATAAGACCTATCCCGGCTGGGGATACATGATCGACAATGGCGCCACCACACTCTGGGAGGTGTGGGCCTTCAGTGACAATGTGTATTCACATAACCACCCCATGTTTGGCTCCATCAGTGAATGGTTTTACAAATACGTAGGCGGGATCAGACCGAGTGAGGATGCCGCAGGCTTCAATGATGTAGTCATCAAGCCTTATGTAAAACAACTGCAATGGGCGAATACGACCTACAGATCGGTGTTAGGAAATGTGTCATGCAATTGGACATTGAATGGTCAGGTGCTGACCATGAACGTAGAGATACCTGTGAACATGACCGCCCGGATCCATATTCCCGCAGCATTAGATCAGATCAAAGAAAATGGGCTGTCACTCAATAACCATAAGGATATCAGGCATACCGGAATGGAAAGGGACCACTCCGTATTTGAATTGAAATCCGGAAGTTATCAATTCAATGTGATGATGAAATGATCTTAATGAAGGGGGCTGACCCTTGCCGATAAAAGATCCTGTGCAATGGAGTCGCACTTTGTGCGATACATGGTCAACATACGATCATACTTCTTGTCCAACGCGAGATTTTTCGTTTCATCAGGATCATCCTTCAGGTTGTAGAGTTCAAAAAAATCAGGGTGATCTTCATAACGAATGAATTTCCACTGCGTGTCCCTGAAACATTCCGTTTTTAACAGGGCAGGATTTCCCTCCAGCCTGTGCTCACAGAAGATGGAATTACGCCAGTGCTCCGGTTTTCCGTTGATGAATCCGGTCAAACTGACGCCCTGATAACGTTTGGGGACGGGTAGATTGGCCATCTGCAGGATGGTGGGCGTGACATCGACGTTCAATACATAATCATCTATCGTTCTGCGTCTCCTGGATGCGGGCTGTCTCGGATCATAAATGATCATGGGGACCCTGATGGACTGTTCGTACATCAGCCACTTATCCGCATATCCTCTGTCGCCCAGGAAATAACCATTGTCGCCCAGGAAAACGATGATGGTGTTATCAGCAATGCCCTGTGCTGTAAGTGCTGTCCGGATCCTGCCGATGACACTATCCACGCCACTGATCATCCGGTAATATCCTTTGACCATTTGCTGATACTTTTCGGTGGAATCGAAACGCCAGTACCATCGCTCCCTGTTCATCGTTTTTTTCAGGAAATCAGGAAGCGCCTCAAAGAATTCCGGCTTGGCGGTGGCGGGCAAAGGGATCCTAACATTGGTATATAAACTATCACAATAGGAAGGCCAGAAATATTGTTCCTTGGCCCCATCATCAGCATGAGGGGACCAGAAAGAAAGAGACAGGCAGAAAGGTTTACTGCTGTTTGCCTTGATGAAATCGATCGCATGATTACCATTGATATCAGCCAGATGAATGGACTGGCCATTGATCTTTTTGATATAAGGCCATGCGGTTTTCTTCACATAATGAAACATGGAATCCTCTATGCCCTGATTCACTTTTACGCCAAACTTTCCGACAAATCCCGTTTGATATCCGGCCTTCTTGAGTAAGTAAGGATAGCTTTCCATCATGTATGCATTCGACAATGGGAGCTTCCCGAAAGTGTAGTCATGGGTCCTTTCATACAATCCGGTGAATAATGTTGCCCGGCTGGCGGCACAGATCGGGGTGGTCGCGAAGGCATTTTTGAAGTACAGTCCTTCTCTTGCCAGTTGATCAAGGTGAGGCGTATGAATGATATCGTTACCAGCAAATCCCAGTGCATCCCAACGCTGATCATCGGTCAGAATAAATATGATATTCGGTGCCTTCCTTTCAGCAATGGATGAGGGACCAATAAAACTTGTGATGATTCCTGAACATATGACAACCAGGCATATCAACGTAATTCTCGATCGATGATGATACATATTATAGTCCTGTAAGATGGTTAGACCAATAATGACCCGTGATCCTCAGCTGCCGGGATTGAACTGACCGAATAGATCCTGTCTGGGATCCATTCTTCGTATGCTGATAGATCGATAAAAAAGATCGATCAGGCTGACATTTTTTTCAACGCTCCGATCAGCACATCAAGTTCAGCGGTGGTGGTATAAATATTAGGCGTGATCCTGCATCCGAATACATTGGCGCCATCAATACCTACGGTGAATATTTTATATTC
>CAJBZC010000288.1 GCA_903959965.1 uncultured bacterium | reverse complement strand
TTGCTGCGGGTGATCTGGGTCATGGCTGCTCGTCGTTAATGGCGTAATAGGAAACGAACTGAGCTTCGTATTCTGCGGGTGCGGCGGCCACCGATTCTTCCCCGACTTCTGCCTGAGCATCTGTTCGCTGATAAACGGTGACCAGGTTTATGATCAGGAGGGTGGTGATGATGGCCAGGGAAACAGCCGGTGTGGAAACAACATTCCATACCCTTACCCACGGATTGCTGCGGTTGCGTTCCAGGCGTGCCATGACACGGGTATGCAGGAACGGCCGGGGTTGAGCGGGCTGTATCCCGTCCAGGCTGTCCAGAATCAGATCGATGTTGACCTCATGATGTGATCCGGTTTGCATAATTAATCTACCTCCAAATTAATAAGATGACGGAAATTATCAAAAATTGCGCTCATTTCAACCCTTCATTGATTTTTCGAGTGTTTTCTTCAGATTCTGCTTAGACCTATGCAGGAGGGATTCCACCGCTGAAACAGAAACACCCATGACGGCAGACACCTCCTGGTAACTCAAACCTTCGACCTTGTGAAGTGTGAAAGCGATCCGCTGGTTTTCCGGCAGGGAGCGCATGGCTGCAAAAAGCATCCTGGCGTTCTCCCGCTGATCCAGCTTAACACCGGGATGCACGAAATCAGGCGGATCGGTGATGGGCGTATTTCCATCACCGAAAAGCCTGGTAATCAAACCTGAACGCTTCTTCCGGCTTTTCTTCCTGAGAAACTCCAAGGCCGAAGTGACAGCAATACGGTACAGCCAGGTGGTGAATGCCGACTCTCCCTTAAATTGTCCGATGGATTCAAACACCTTGATGAACACCTCCTGTGTGACATCTTCTGCGTCTTCAGGTTGTTGGAGAAAACCCATCACGGTGTTATATACGAGTCCCTGACGGGCCTCCACCATGTCCCGGAATGCAGTCTGATCGCCTGCCCTCAATTTTTCTATGAGAAGCTGTTCATTCAATGGAATTGCCGTAAATCAAGGAAAAAAAGTTATGCAAAGATAAACCCAGGGTATTAAATCAAAGGCCGCTCATAACAAAGTTCACACAATGTGTCTTTTGATATAAAACCCATGCCACAAAGCATGGAACACACGAACCTGTAAGAAGCACATTAATTTGTAGGTTTGCAGAAACGACCCACATGACATTTTCCTGGCAGGGAGTATTCCCCGCGATCATCACTCCATTTAGGTCCGATGACAGTCTGGACCTGTCCATGTTTGAACAAAATCTGCGCGCGCAGTTGTCTGCCGGGGTAGACGGCATCATCATCGGGGGCAGTCTCGGAGAAGCCAGTACGCTGTCCACGGATGAAAAGCGGCAGCTGACTACCATAGCCCGCGCCGTGGGAGGCCATGAATTGCCCCTCATCGTGAATATTGCGGAAAATTCCACGCGGGAAGCCCTGGCGCAGGCTGAACTCGCCGAATCCTGGGATGCCGACGGACTGATGCTCCTGCCGCCTATGCGGTATCGCAGTGATGATCGGGAAACCGTTGAATATTTCCGGGCCATCGCCAGGTCCACGGAACTGCCCATCATGATCTATAACAATCCGATTGACTATAAAATTGATGTTACCATCGATATGTTTTCGGAACTGATTAATTGCCCTAACATCACGGCGGTCAAGGAATCCACCCGTGATGTCACCAATGTTTCCCGGCTGCGAAATCGATTCGGCGACCGTTTATCCATCCTTTGCGGAGTGGATACCCTGGCATTGGAAGAACTGCTGCTGGGAGCCGACGGATGGGTCGCCGGTCTGGTGAATGCCTTTCCAACGGAAACCGTTGCTATCTATCGATTGGCAAAAGCCGGCAGAATTGCGGAAGCCACATCCATCTACCGGTGGTTTATGCCCTTGCTGGAGCTCGACATTCACCCCAAACTCGTCCAGTACATCAAGCTGGCGTCTGAAGTGACAGGCATCGGAACCGAACAGGTCCGGGCACCTCGTCTTCCACTCGAAGGAGCTGAAAGGGAACGTATTCTGCATATCATCCTGGAAGGGGTTCGTTCGCGGCCAAACCTGCCGGAAGATGGCTGGAATTGAGGAATCATATATTCATTAAACCGATCGGAATGATACGCGAAACAGATAGCATTGACATGCAAGCAACCGACCGGATCATGGAAAGGTCATGGGCCGCCTGGCAGGATTATCGCCTGCGCCCCCTTTCAGAAAGGGCTGGACTCATGCGGGAAATCGCGCGGGGATTGGATTCCCTGGGAGATGAGATCATCCGGACTGCGATGCGGGAGACGAACCTCCCGGAAGCCCGTCTGAAGGGCGAACGTGCTCGTACGATTTTTCAGCTGAACAATTATGCCGATGCCTGTGAGCGGGGCGACTGGATGGAACTGAGGATCGATACACCAGATGATAAGAGGATCCCCGCAAAACCGGATATCCGCAAGATGATGGTACCGCTGGGGCCGGTATTAGTGTATGGCGCCAGCAATTTCCCCTTCGCTTATTCCACCGCGGGAGGGGATACGGCCTGTGCACTGGCCGCAGGCTGTACGGTGGTTGTCAAGGCCCATCCGGCACATCCCGATACATCTGATGCCGTGGCGACATGTATTCGTCAGGCCCTTGTAGCCTGCGGGTTGCCGGAGGACATTTTCATTCACGTACACGCTGAATCCCTGGAGGATGGACGCGCCCTGGTGACCCATCCCCGGACACGTGCCGTGGGTTTCACGGGATCGCACACGGCAGGTCGCTCGATATTCGACTGGGCCAATGGCCGCAAGGATCCCATCCCCGTTTTCGCAGAAATGGGCAGTGTGAATCCCGTATTCCTGCTACCCGAAAAGTTGTCGGAGGATGCCCAGGAGATCGCAAAAATGTACTCAGGCTCCATCACACTGGGGGTTGGACAGTTTTGCACCAATCCCGGACTGATCTTCGGCGTGGACAGTTCGGCACTGGATCATTTCATTCAGCACTTATCTGAATGGATTAGCAAGACTCCCGCAGGACCTATGCTTCATGCCGGCATCGCCAGGGCATATGCCGCGAAAATGGCTGCGGCATTGGATCAATCAGATGTAAAGTTGGCTGCGACCGGGCTGTCAGGCACGGAAGAACTGCATGGCACAGCCACCATCGCCACCGTAGATGGAGATACTTTTCTGTCGAACCCACTATTGCATCAGGAAGTGTTCGGTCCCTTCTCGCTGGTGATACGATGCCGGGATGCTGCACAAATGCTCAGGATCGCCGTGGAACTCGAAGGACAACTCACCTGTACAGTGATGGGTACGAATGATGAGATTGCCCATCATCCGGCATTGATGGCGGCCATAGCTGATCGATGCGGCCGTTTGGTGCTGAATGGGGTACCGACCGGTGTAGAGGTATGTCTGTCGATGCATCATGGAGGACCCTATCCTTCCAGCACGGACGCGCGGTTCAGCTCCGTCGGGGCCGATGGCATTAAGCGATTTGCCCGACCGCTGTCATATCAGCAATGGCCGGATGAACTATTACCAGATGCGTTGAAGAATGCCAATCCCATGGGATATCTGAGGGTGATCGACAACGAAGCCTCCACGGGGCCGGTTACCCTGCTCGGCTGATCCCGGCAAGACAGATTCTTTCTGATTTGATATTGATCCCAGATGGCAAGTTGATGATCATTATGCCATCGCCCGCAGGGCGGCATCCTCCCTTCGATGTTGCATTGCAAAACGGATGGTGGACGCCAGCGAAAAGGCGAGATAGCCCGCCACCAACCATCCCGAAGCGGGGATCAGGGAAGACGCGCCGAACCAGTCGCCTTGCTGGACGTATAGCAGATATCCGGCATAGATCACACGCAGCAGTTCCCATCCGATGGACAATGGATTCCGGTCCATGGATTCGGTCATGGAATAGATACTCAGAAAGATGAATCCTCCGTACAGGAAAATACCCGGACTACCGATGGCTGCGATATTCCCCAGGAACCATGAAATGAACCCCAGCATGGCCAGGAGCTGAATCCAGCACCAAACATGAAAGGCGAAGCCGGCGCGGGTGTCATATTTTTCAAAATCGTACACGTTATCGATCTTGTCAACGGGCCGCTGTATGGCCACATCTGCGGGACGCCAGCCGGTGGGCATGAACCAGATCCTCAGTTTATCCCGCCATTCACGGGTATGCCAGGCATCCGTGATCAGCAACGAGAGATGTTGAAAATTGATCTTGATGGGATTCCATGTCCTTACCGGGCGTGTGATGCCATAGACGGGAGGTACCGTG
This sequence comes from uncultured bacterium, assembly GCA_903959965.1. Lineage (GTDB taxonomy): Bacteria > Bacteroidota > Bacteroidia > Chitinophagales > Chitinophagaceae > Pollutibacter. The sequence continues at coordinate 1,666 of CAJBZC010000288.1, read as the reverse complement.
TCGGTCTCCTCCTGGAAGGTACCGAACAGCTTATCCCAGAAAATGAAGATCTGGCTGTAGTTCTTATCTATGTACTCGGGATTGATGGCATGGTGCACCCGGTGATGCGATGGCGTGACGATCACATGCTCCAGCCATCCGAGTTTACCGATATGACGGGTGTGATACCAGAACTGCGCAAAGAGATGCAGCGGAGCCACCGTCGCGATGACGGATTGCGGAACCCCCAGCAGAGCGGCCGGCAACAGCAGGAAGGTGAAGATCCGGAAGAACACCGAGATGCTCTGACGCAAGGCACAGGCCAGGTTGTATTCCTCGCTGCTATGATGGACGATGTGATTGTTCCAGAAAAGATTGTATTCATGGGCAATGCGGTGGGTCCAGTAACCGGAGAAATCCAGCACCATGAAGGCGATGAAATAAGTCAGAAAGCCGGAATCCACGGAGGTTACAGCGAGATTGCGCACCATCCATCCGTAGGAAATGACCACCACAGTCAGCCCCAGTACGTCCTTCGTCACATTGGTGATGCCCGAACTCAGGCTGGAGATCATGTCCAGGTTTCGGACAGTATCGTTGCCTCTGTACCAGCCGTAAAGTTTTTCGATCAGTACGAGTACCAGGAACGAAGGGATGGCGATGAGCAGGATCTTACCGTATGTTTCCATTGTGTAGATGGTTGATGAAAGTCTTTATGCTGGACATCCACTGTTTAAAAACTGAAATTAACACGAACCTGGGAGAAAAAGATCGTTTGTCATGGGTGTTTACCCCTTGCTTTGGGCAGATTGAAGGTACAATTTGCAAATAAAAAGATGGAAACAGGACAACACTATCATGTGTTCAATCATTCGAATGGCTTCGAAGATATTTTCGCTGAGGCGAGAAACTATCATTACTTCATGACACGTCTCCTGCTGAAGACAGGCTCCGGCATACGGCTACCGGCCTTTTGTCTGATGCCAAATCATTTTCACCTGGCCTGCGGGATACCTGAACTGAACATCTTACGCGACCGGGATCCCGCATTCGGACTATTGGATGAAACAGCGGCCTGCCGTCTGATCGCGAAGAGATTTTCCAATGCACTGAACAGCTACACGCAGTCTTACAACCATGCATATGGCCGGATGGGGAGTCTTTTTCGTCAGAACACCCGTTGGAAGGAGGTCGAAGACGATGCCGGGTTGTGCCAACTCATTCACTACATCCATGCAAACCCGGTGCATCACGGTTTTGTCCGTCGCATGGAGGATTGGCCTTACAGTTCATATTCAATTTACCGAAGCATGGGAGCAGCAGAAGCGCGGAAGAACCCGATCATTAAGCTTTTCGGTGGGATGGATGGGTTCATCAGGTATCATGAGCAGGAGATATTGTTGAAGATCCCACATGTCTCTGAAGAGCGTAAATTATTGGGTATGGAATTTAAAAAGACCAGGATCATCAAATCGACGGAACCCGACATTGCATCTAAATAGACGATGCTAAAGGACAAAAAAATTGGGATTTCAAGTCCCTTTTCATGAATTCCAGAACTCTCCAAGAGTTCCTAACTCTTGGAGAGTCCCTAACTCTTGGAGAGTTCCTAACTCTTGGAGAGTTCCTAACTCTTGGAGAGTTTCCAACTCTTGGAGAGTTTCCAACTCTTGGAGAGTTTCCAACT
>CAJBZC010000287.1 GCA_903959965.1 uncultured bacterium | reverse complement strand
TATCCCCTTTCATCCATTATGTATTTTAAGAATATGAGCACAGGGTATAACATTATGTCAAATCTGTTACATATTATCAAGTTTGGTTGTGCTACATTACAGATTATAGATCAGTCGACCACCCTCAGCACCAATTTATAGAGCTAGATACTTCCTAAATCTCAATTATCGGGCACTCCATAAGGCACATATGCGTTATACAGGTTCACATCTTCAATTTACATGCTTGTCTGCTTTCAGTTGTTCGTGATGCATATGGTTTGTGTTTAGGAAGCATTTCTTGGTGTTGGTGAGACAATACATACAGTCTGGTTCTGTAGATACGCATGATGCAGTGTGTCTTTTGGAAACGCTAATGTTAAATCTTTAGACTTACATGCAGAAAAAAACGTCAATTTCCATCCTGGAGGGTAATGCCCTTTACAGGACACTGCTGACCCGGATGATCTCTTCAATCACAGATTATGTGCTGGTCGGGGTATATAGTGACGTTCACACTGCAGGTACATTGTTGAACGATCCTTCAGAAGTCGTGATCATTGACCTCGAGGCGGGTGAAGAGGAGGATATCTTCCATTTTCTTGGTGCCTTGAATAAGATGGGGACTATCTCGGTCATCGCTTGCAGTCAACAGGATAATAAAATATGGATGCGAAAGGTTTTCGCTATTGGCGTAAACGGATACATCATCAAGGATTCCAGTTATGATGAATTTCGAGCGCATTTAATGTTGGCCCTGAAAGGAGGCGTTCCCATGAGTCGTTCCGTGGTGCGGAATCTGGTGGAATGCGTTCGGAAAGAAATCTTACGCGGCCCATCTGCTGAATTGTCTGAGTCCGTTTCACAGACCTGCCAGATCATCGAAGATGTATTGGCATCACCATATTCCCTGAAGCAGGAAAATCTTTCTGATTTTTTGAGCCGGCAAATCGGATTGTCATACCATCAGTTGTCGATACTATTTAAGAAGGAGATGGGTATGAACTTGAGCCAGTATGTCATTTTGAAAAAAATCGAAAGGGTAAAGTTGTTGATTGGTGAAAATCATTTTTCCCTTACACAGATCGCCAACCTGATGGATTACAGCAGTGTGGCACATCTTTCCACACAGTTTCGAAAATCCACCGGGGTTACCCCCACCGAATTCAAGCGCATCCTTTCATCCTCCCACTCATGAAATTCTGATCTTGATAGTCTATGTAGGAAAATTGAAAAAAATGTGACGAATTGTGTAACGCATACATCTCTTTTTTTTTATTGCTTTGTCTTGCGCATTATTCTCCACATATCTTCCCGAAGAACCACCCCGAGATCACGGTTTTTAAAAATGCCTGGAATCGTCGGCATGTCGCGTTGGCCACGTACATGTATCCCCGGTCCGAACTCCTGAAACCGTCAGGTGCGATGCACCAATCGCACCCCTAGCAACCTGATTTAAACACCCGTGTACTGGTGTGAAGGATTTTTTTCCTGTTCACACCTGTGCCGCAACAAACTAATCTATGATCAGAATTCCCGTTAACAACATGAACGGCAAGGAAAGCGAGAAGGCCGTCCACGACTTACTTCAGTCCCACCGATTCAGCAATTTCAAGGTAGAGAACGGATGTATCGAATTGCATGACCATGAAAATCCGCATAGGATCTCACATCTGGGTGCGAGTCTGCTAAAACTCGGTTATGAACTTGTTTACGATCACCAGCGAATCTTAGTACAACGCATTTCACATGTAGTCACAGAAATGGTAAACAATTGGGAGAATCGACCCAATCTCAAGATCTCCGTGTATTTGAGCGACAAGCTGAACCTGAATTATAATTATCTCTCCAACATTTTTTCGGAGTACAACAAGATCAGTCTGCGTCAGTTCATTATAAATAAGCGTATTGAAAAAGTGAAGAAGCTGCTGTTGCACAGCGGTCTGAATCTAACAGAGATTGCCATGATGCTGAATTACAGCAGTGTCGCCCATCTGTCCAATCAGTTTCGAAAGACGACCGGACTATCCGCTTCCGAATTCAAAGCATTGCATCTGCATCAGTTGATGAATGCGGATGGTCAGTTGCAACCATTTTCGAACGGTGATCTCCGTGCTCCATTTGAAGCAAATATGGGCCTGCAGCCATTTTCCAAAAAAGCCGGGCAAGCTTCATCTTGAAGGGAAGTATTTTTTATGATGACGCCGGATATGGATTTAACTAATCCAGTCCGGCGTTACTTATATTTTTATATATGAAGGGAGTATTTGACAAGCTGCAGATTCAAAATAAGCAGTATCAAATATTCACTAAACGACAAAAATATAAAGACATCCCGTCCGGGTGTCTTTATATTTAAATTAAAGGAAGTAAATGCTGGAGGTCCTTTATGTCAATCGCCAAATAGATATCCGACACTAACGGAAAAAACGTGATTTCGCCAATCGTGGTTTGCAGCGTTCCGCAGATTCGTTACGCCTCTCAGATAATTGACACCGATGAGGAATCCGGCCTCTGACTCATATCCGGCCATGAAATGCAGACCGAAGTCGAAACGTTTGAATTCATTATCTCCGCTTCCGATTCCGATATCTGTCACGCTCCCGTTCTGCTTATAATTGGCATCGAGATTGAATCCGAGATTTGGCCCCCCGCCAATGAAGAAACCTTCAGACTTGAAGAGCAGATTGAGGGGGATATCCAGGGATATGAATCGGTAAAGCGTGTCTTCCGAGTCATATTTAATTTTTGTTCCTTTTCCCTGGATGATGACCTGGGGCTGAAAACTAAAGTGATCGTTGGCTGAAACGTCGGTGATCAGGCCAAGATGGAAGGTGGGCAGTACCTTGTCATAATCGCTAATCGCCGGAGTATTCGTACTCACATGTGCGAAGTTGAGCCCCCCTTTGACACCGAACCGAACCTGCGCTTGTAGTATGCTGGCCAGCAGTAGTGCTGACGCAGCCAGGATGTGTTTTTTCATATTTTCTTATTTGTGGGCGAAGCCCATAATAGGATGAGTTATCTGAGGAAAATGGTCGGGAAGGGTATCGACGGCCGGAACATTTGATATCTCCGGCCGCCGCCTGCCTGTCATTTCACCGGGATGGCCTTAACAGGGTTGTTCTTTCTGGCATCCTCCTTTTTAGTAAGGGTAAGTTGCAATACGCCGTTTTCATAGCGTGCATCGATCTTGTCTCGGTCGACACCCTCCGGCAGCGTAAAGCTTCGCGAGAAGGCGCGGTACTCATATTCCCGACGGGTGAATCTCCTGGAGTTGTCCTCCTGTTCGCTTTCCTTTTCAGCATGGATGGTCAGCGTATCACCATCCAGGTCGATCCTGAAATCATCCTTCTTCATGCCTGGTGCTGCCAGGGAAAGCAAGTAATTGTTAGGATCCTCAGAAATGTTCACGGCAGGAATTGTAGTGCGCCATTCGGGAATGAGGTCGCCGTCGCCCAGCAGGTCGTTCCAGGGCAACATGAATTCGTCAAATACGCGCGGGCGCAACCTACCAAGTGGTCGACTGATTGTGTGTTT
>CAJBZC010000286.1 GCA_903959965.1 uncultured bacterium | reverse complement strand
AGGGGTCAGGGCAGGTGTTGCAGTAGTTGATCGACGCGGATCTTCCGGCCGCAGTCGAAATGCCCCTTGGGACATTCCTTTTTTCCGTGGATACCGCAGGGCCTGCAGGGCAGGGATCCTTCTACTTCCACGATATGACTTACGGTTGACAGGGGGCCGTAGCCAAAGGCGGGGACGGTGGAACAGAACACGGCCGTTACGGGGGCGTCTGTTGCTGATGCAAAATGAAGCGGGCCGGAGTCGTTGACGTAGTTCATGACAGCGCCGGCCTGGAGGGCGACCGATTGCAGGAGGCTGAGTTTCCCGGCCAGGTTGGTTATCCGGTCACCGCCGCCGGCGAGGGTGCGCACCTCTTCGCAGACGGCGTGATCGGAGGGCCCTGCGATGAGAAATACCTTATATTTTACCTCCGCAGCCTTTACAAAGGCCGCCCATGTGTAGATGGGTAGTTGCTTGGTGAACCAGACGGAGGAGGGTGCAACACAGATATAGGATTCCGACTGATAAGCCGACACTACGTTCCGGTCGGCTTCCGAGGGATATAAGCGGGGTTTGGCGGGGATGGCATCCGTCAGATGTTCGATCAGGCGTTGGTTCCGGTCGGTTTCGTGCAGATGACCTTTCGTGGTAAGTCCGCCGTGCGGGATGCTCCGGTCGAACAGAAAATGCAGGGGATTCCGATCGAACCCGATCCGTTCCTTAGCCCCGGAGAACGCCGTCAGCAGGCCGGTCGCGAAGAAGCGTTGTACATTGATGACTGTTTGATAACGTCGGCGTCGGATGATGCGCAGCAGTCCAAAGAGGTTCCTGAGTTTCCCCTTCTTTTTGTCCCATATCATTACCTCTAGCAGGTATGGGTGTCCCTTGAGCAGGGTTTCATTGCCTTTTCTGACGAGGAAATCGATCTCGGCATCGGGGTGATGTTGGTGCAGTTTTTCGACCAGCGCGGTGGCCAGGACGACGTCGCCGATGAAGGCCGTTTGTATGATGAGGAAGGATGTCGGCACGGCACGAAAGTACGGTGTTTGTGGAGAACGGAGCCGTTGGCGAGCCGAGGTCTGTGACGACAATCCCCTATTTTCGCGAAAACTTTTGATATGGATCTGAAGCAACAGATAGAGGCGGCCTGGGCGAACCGGGAGCTGTTGAAGGATAATACTTACGCGGATGCCGTGCGGGCCGTGATCGAGGAAGTCGATAAGGGGCGCCTGCGTGTAGCAGCACCTGAGGCCGAAGGATGGGTGGTGAACGAGTGGGTCAAGCAGGCGATCCTGATGTATTTCGGGATCCAGCAGATGCAGACATGGGAGCTGGCGCCCTTCGAGTTCTATGACAAGATGCTGTTGAAGAAGGATTACAAGAGCCTGGGGGTGCGGGCCGTACCACATGCCGTGGCACGTTATGGTGCCTATCTGGCGAAGAATGTGGTATTGATGCCTTCTTATGTAAACATCGGCGCCTATGTGGATGAGGGCACGATGGTGGACACCTGGGCCACGGTCGGCAGTTGTGCGCAGATCGGCAAGGGGGTACATTTGAGCGGCGGCGTTGGCATCGGCGGCGTGCT
>CAJBZC010000285.1 GCA_903959965.1 uncultured bacterium | reverse complement strand
GCGGGCAATCGCCGTATCTCCCGAAACGCTGGCCGTTATTCCTTTCCAGGCAACGGAGAATGGTGTGCGATGCAGCCTCCCTCCGATGAGCAGTGCCTGACGGATCCATTCGTCGGCGACGTTGGCATCATCCCCGAGCATGCGGGCGATCTGACCTCCGGTTGCGGCGGAGGGCGCGAGCTCCGTAAGCAGTAGCAAGGCGGAGAGTCGTACCCGAAGATCCGCATCCGCGAAAGCGCCCGACTGACGAATCGCTTCCAATGAAGCCGTTGTCTGCGGGAGCATCTGAATGGCTGAACGACGAACAGCTGGTGCGGGATGTTTCAAAGCCTTGATCAGCGTGGTATTTGCCGCTCCGCCTGAGAATGCACCCAACCCATGCAGGGTCCAGAGCGCATGCAACGCACCGGGATTCAGCCCCATCTCATCCACCTTTACATTGGCTACCATCGCCGTCAGTGCAGGGACCACGGAAAGATCACGGCGCTCCACGAGCAACCGCTGGGCCGTCAATCTCCAGAACATATTCGGATCAGAGAGTGCGGCGAGTAACCCTTTTGTATCTTCTTTGCGGAGCGATTTCGTTTGTGCGGCACCGCTAGTTTTCGGTACGATCCGATAGATACGTCCGCGCTCATGATCGCGCAACGGATTGATGTAAGCGTTTCCGGCGCCGTTCTCTGCCTTCAGACCACCACGTTCCAGAGACGGAGTCGGGTTATGCTGGATGATGAAATCATACCAGTCGGTCACCCAGACGACCCCGTCGGGTCCAACTTCTGCCTGGATCGGACCAGCCCATTCGTCGGCACTGACCAGCAGGTTCCAGCCATCACCTACTTCCTTAAAGCCTGCGCCCTGTTGTTCGATCTTCACATTGTGTACGAGTCGGCCGGTAGGTTCTGTCACGAAGGCCATGCGATTCCAATATTCTTTGGGATAGGTACGAGCCGTGTAAAGTGAATGTCCGGCGGCGGCGGTGAAACCACCATGCACATCAACCTGACGGAGATTTTTCGTAGCTACCCGCATATTGTAATGCGCATCCAGTTTCTTCACGCCGCTTTGTTTGGGCATGCCCGCCTTTTCGAAGAGTCGCTTCGGAATGCCTCCGTAGAAGGCCGTATGTGTGTTATTGGCCGTGGAAATAAATACATCTGCCTCTTCAGAGAAGCCCAGTCCCCAGGTATTATTGCTGGTGTTGGATAGGAATTCGAGCCGCTTGCCATCGGCGGTGAATCGATACACGCCTTGGGAGAACTTCATGGAATCCGCGCCCGGCTTGCCTTTGAAGCCGGAATATCCAACAACGCCCCATAGCATATTGTCGATCCCATAGCGGAGATTGGATGCCTGGGCGTGGGTGTCCCACTTACCCCATCCATTGAGGATGGTCTGACGAACATCAGCCTTATCATCACCGTTGGTGTCTTTCAGGAAGATGAAAGCCGGAGCAGCCGAAACCATGATACCGCCGTTCACGAAGGTGAAGCTGGTCGGGATGTTGAGCTTGTCGGCAAAGATGGTGGACTTATCGGCCCGGCCATCGCCGTCCGTATCCTCGAGGATCTTGATGCGGTCATCCGCTTTGTCATCTTCGCGAATCTCATTGGGATAATCGACGGTTTCGATCACCCAGAGCCGTCCGCGTTCGTCCCAGTTAATATAGATCGGATTGATGACCATGGGTTCCGCGGCGAAGAGTTTTAGTTCGAAATCCACGGGTACCTGCATGAGCGACATCGATTCCTGCGGACTCAGGGATGACTGAACCCTCGGGGCGGGATCCCGTTTTTCGTAGTTGGGAACAGGGCCGTCGAAATAGCCGGGATTAGCGATGGGGAAGGCTTTCATGCGGGCCAGGGCTTCATCGCCAACGGCCCAAAGGATGCCATTCTTCACCAGTTCCAGGAATCCGGGCTGGCGAAAAGTGTTGATATCATGTCCATAGGCCGTGTAAAACACCCGGCCCTTTTCATGACGGCGCACCCAGGTATAAGGCTCGCGGTGATCGCCTTCTACCCTTTCGGACAGTACTTCGATATCGGGATTGATCTTATCATGCACATAGGTTTCATCCTTTGTCCAAAAGGCCGGAACATCTTTCATCACCGGGTGTTCCGGCTTTTTGATCACCGCAGGAAAGGAATCATATGTATGTGTTTTAAATTGACCGCCAATAAGGGCCACGACCTCCGGATCGTTGCGGAAACACCAGGAGGCGCAATGCAGCGGGATAAAACCCTTTCCGCCTGCGACGAAGGACAGCAGCGCCTTTGATTGCGAGGCCGTTATGCTGTCGTGATTGGCATAAAGGACGAGGCCGTCGTATCTCGACAGATTCTCGTCGTTCAGCGCACCGGGATCCGTGGTGTAGGAGATGTTGATGCCGGCCTTGAAATATTCTCTCAGCAGGATGGAGGCGAGTTCGTCGGATCGGTGATGCCGGCTTTCGTGACCCAGAAACAGGATCTCGAGTCGACGGGGCATGGTGCTCCGATATCCCCCGGCGGGAAAGGTACCTGAGAGCATCAGCGAGCAGATCAGGGTGATGGTCAGGATCCTCAATACATTCGATCTCATGGCAATCTTGTGTTTGTTGCTACTGGTTGGTTTGTTGGGTTGAGGAAGCCTTGAAAGTCCTTCCTTCTAAAGGATGAATATACGAACGGATGATGACCGACGTCGTCGTTTTTCGGCTCTAATTCACTAATTTGTATAAACAAAATTGACCTTGATGAAGATGATCAACCGGCTGACAATGGCCGCCGTTTTATTGGCCTGTTCCGTGCAGGCACAGGATTGGAAACCTGCGGGCGAACGAATCAAGACCGAATGGGCATCGCGGATCGACCCCCAAGCGCCACTGCCGGAATATCCAAGGCCTCAGATGGTGCGGGATTCCTGGCAGAACCTCAATGGTTTGTGGGATTATGCGTTGAAGCCGGCCGGTAGCAATGTTCCGTCTTCGTTCGATGGCAAGATCCTGGTGCCTTATCCAGTGGAGTCCAGTCTGTCGGGCGTGATGAAGACTGTAGGCGAGAAACAGGAGCTCTGGTATCATCG
>CAJBZC010000284.1 GCA_903959965.1 uncultured bacterium | reverse complement strand
GCCACCGTCCTGGTTTTTTCTCTGGTGCGGACCAAGGTGCTGCATTATTCTTCATTTGCCTACTTTCCGATCGGATTCATTGGGGCCCAGACTTTGGGTGGACTAATGGATGGCTCCTTTCAATTGCGTAAATGGCAACAGTGGTTATTATTGATCATTGGATGGGTATGGGGGCTGGTGTTTACGATGTTGCCACTGATCGGTACGCACATCGATTGGTTGAAGCCATTTCTGGCCAAAGACAAATTTGCCATGGCAAACCTCCAGGCCAATGTTCAATGGGGACATGCGTGGATGTTGCCCGGACTATTTTTTTTGCTCGCAGTTACCACTGCATTTCTAAGGATGCGAAAGGAAAGGTTTCAAGAGGCCTTTCTCTGGCTACTCCCTGCCTGCATCGGAATGCTTCAGGTGGTGATGACCTTTTTTGTTCCACGCATTGAGATGTACTCACAGCATGCCGCCATCGAATTCTTCAAAAAGATCAGTGATGAGGATGCCTACGCAGAAACCGTCGGCTATAAAAGTTATGCGCCATACTATTATTTCACCGTGATGGCGGGTAATCGGAAGGAGACCAAAGATGAACAATGGCTCCTGACGGCGGATGTAGATAAGCCGACCTACCTCGTCTGTCGGGTTGACAAGAAAGACAGGATCCTTGCCGAGCATGGCGCCCGGCTGGAGATATTGTACGAAAAGAATGGCTATGTGTTCATGCGCCGCAAGGCGGTTCGCTGAAGTATTAGGTCAACGATAAAGCGGGCTGCTCATCAGGCCCCACTTGCAGAGTCGATACACCATGGATACCCTCAAACATCCGAGGCCGTATTTAACGCTTCTGCTGAAGTTGATGCTGCTGGCTTCGTCGAAATACTTCGTGGGACAGGTTACTTCTGCGATCCTAAATCCCTTGTAGAAGATCTGGGATACCATCTCGTTGTCGAAGATGAAATCATCGTTACAGGCCTCCAGATCTATGCTTTGCAATACCTCCCGGCTGAAAGCACGATATCCCGTGTGATATTCAGATAACTTCTGACCCAGTAGCATGTTCTGTACAAATGTCAACAGTCGGTTGGCGATATATTTATACAGCGGCATCCCTCCATCCAATGCTCCATTGCCCAGGATCCGACTCCCAAATACCACCGGGTAGACATCATTGCCGATGACACTGATCATGGCAGGCAACAGTTTCGGCGTGTATTGGTAGTCCGGATGTAGCATAACGACAATATCAGCGCCCAATTCCAGGGCCTTCTTGTAGCAGGTCTTCTGGTTACCCCCGTATCCCTTGTTGCGTTCATGGCGTATGGCATGCCGGATGCCAATGGATTTCGCCAGGTCAAGGGTATTATCCCGGCTCGCATCATCCACTAAAACCACCTCATCCACGAGGTCGAACGGAATCTCCCGGTAGGTCTGTTCCAGGGTCTTTGCTGCATTGTAGGCGGGAAGCACCACGACGACCTTCTTGCCGTTGAACATCTGCGGATGGTTTTAGAAGCCGCAAAGATACCCATATTCAGAGGATCTGAGAAAACCTGGACGAGTATCCTGGATTTGATCTGATGCTTCGCATCCAGGTCGTACCCTCATGTTGATGTTGACAGATATTCACGTTTGATGGAAGATCAGGAAAGCTCCCGTAGCAGCAACGCCATGTCCCGACTATGGGTACGCCTGTTATCCACCATATCCAGCAACTTGGATCCCGGAATCAGGTCATTCATCCGGAGGATATCATCATGCTTGTGCAGTGTATCGCCCGATGTTGCTATGATGTGTGTGGGACGGTCGATATGATGCAGCCGGCCCCATGCTTCGTATTGATAAAGCGATCGGAGGGTGCGGCCAAGCTTGACGGGATCTGCCGCATCCAACGCTCGTTCCACGATGCGCATCACTTCCGGATCTTTTTTGGTATCGATCATGAAGTTGCGCATGTACCATTTTGCAAAAGGTTTGATGACCGGGAAAAGTATCGGGGCCCAACGCGCCAAAGGCAGACTCCAGACAGGTATCCGGAATTGGGGAACAGGTTCTGCCAACACCACCCGTACCGGCTTCACCGGTAAACGTTGGAAGGATTCCATGATCGCGGCGGCTCCAAGGGAATATCCGACGAGCAAGTATCCATCATCTTCAAGCCCGGCCATGGCAATGGACACCTCGAGATCCCGGGCGAAGGATGACATGTCGAAGCAGCAATTGTCGCTGGTATTTGAAGACGGTTTTTCCCGCGTCTCGACATATATCACCACATGTGTACGGGTGATCTCCTGCAGTACGCCCCTGAAACTTTCTATGACGCTGCTCAGTCCCGGAACAATCACCAAAGGAAGTGTCCTGACCGTTGACTGCGGCTGGAAATGTAATATCCGGATGATGGCATCACCATCCACCTCGCAATTTCGTTCATATATGCGGGTACCAGGGTGTGCAAAGGATTCGAACATGGGGAGATGCTGATACGAGTCCATGTTAACAGCTTTCCCTAATTGCTTGCTCAGATAAGATTGGAGGCGAATAACTTCTCCCGATGACATACCCGAAGGTACAAATGCCGATCCAACTGATTTGTACATGATAATGTATGGCCTCAATCATGATATATGGCCATTCTTTTTGTTCTTGTAACCTTCGGACTTTAATTCATAGTTCATTTATTGATCCTTGCTATAAGCTTTCAACCTGCAATAGGTCATATATTTTCGTGGAGTTTTCCGATCAAGGCTCTGATGATCATGCTGGTCATACCCGAATCCCTGGTTGTTAATCGTGGAGATATTTCCTCCGGTACAATCTTTCTCATATGTATCAGGCAGGCTTCAAAAAACAGCAGGGGGGCACATCGGTCATTCCATCCTTTGGACATCATGAAACAAAGCATGTCATCTATTGCAAGCATCCCACATCACTTCAATGGGATGTTTTGATGAGCGCCCCGTACCATCCTTGATCTGATGCCTGCAACTGGTGCCGGGTGCGGCTACCAATGTCTGCGTTGAGGCGTTCCTGACCGCAGGAAATAGCACGAGTTCTCCGATGCGTTGGGAAATGTCATAGTGTTCTGCTTCATAGCCGAAGGATCCCGCCATGCCGCAGCACCCCGATGGAATGGTTTTGACCGTATGACCTTTTGGGAGAGACAGCATCTTCACCGTTGCGCCGGGATCCCCCACAGATTTTTGCTGGCAATGACCATGAAAGAGGATCTCGCAGTCGTCTGCGGAAAATTGTTCCGCTTTGATCCGGCCTGCTGCTACCTCCCGCATGAAGAATTCATCGAACATGAGGGCCTGTTCCGCAAGTTGCCTGGCTGCTGGCAGCAGCTCCTCCGATGCAAGATCAGGGTATTCATCCCGGAAAGTCAGGATGGCTGATGGCTCGATGCCGATCAGCGGGGTGGCTTCGGAAATGATTGGGGCCAGAAGCGCGATGTTTCGGTTGGCGATCTGTTTCGCCTTTCTCACAAATCCCTTCGATAGCCAGGTGCGACCGCTTTCATCATGTTGAGGGATCAGTACTTCATACCCCAGGCGCTCGAGCAGCAGAATGGCCTTCTCCCCGATATGCGTATCGTTGTAGTTTGAGAATTCGTCGCAAAACAGGTATACCTGACCGTTAGGGAATGATTGTTGGGATTTCGATCGATGACGATGCCGCTGATGCCAGGATCTCAGCGAATAACCATGCAGGAGCGGCAAGGAACGATCAGGGGCAAAACCCGCAATACGTTTGACAAGCCGACTCACCGAAGGAGATGACATCACGAAATTGTAGATCGCCGGGGCGATCAGTCCAAGCCTCGATAGCTGTGTGAATCGGGCGATCAGATGCGCGCGCAGCGGAGCTCCGTTGGCATCATAGTAATGCTGCAGGAATTCCGCCTTCAACTTGGCCACGTCTACATTCGACGGGCATTCACTCTTGCATGCCTTGCAACTCAGACAGAGATCCATCACTTCATAGATCTCCCGATTGTCGTATCTGTTTGCTTTATCGGAGCGTGTCAGAAATTCCCTCAGAATATTCGCCCGGGCGCGGGTCGTATCCTTCTCATCCCGGGTCGCCATATACGATGGACACATAGTGCCTCCAGAAAGATGAGATTTTCTGCAATCCCCGGAGCCGTTGCACTGCTCGGCGTGTTGCAGAATATCCTGATCTTGAAAGCGGAAAATGGTTTCGAATGCCGGTGTCTGCTGTCCTGCATCATAACGCAAGAAACTGTCCATCGGCGGGGTGTCCACGATCTTTCCTGGATTGAAGATATGTT
>CAJBZC010000283.1 GCA_903959965.1 uncultured bacterium | reverse complement strand
TCCTGATCCTCAAACCATCCGAGTTTGTATCTTGTCCCTTTGGGGGAATGTGTCGTGATTTTTCGCGGGGTTCGTATCCTTCCGCTACCGTGATGTAAAAGTAGCGGGGATTTTACGTAAGTAAAAATCGAACATCGACGTAATCCGCCCAATCATCGAAACAACTGATCGCAAAACCTGTCTGGGATACCTGCCAGACCTGGAATGATATGAAAAGACATACGATTGCGTAAAAACAGTGGTCTTCTTTTGCTGCTCCGATGATAATTGCGTAAAATGCAGGTGATTTTCCAGACCCCAGACAACCAACCTCACAATTCATCAGAAAATGGCTAGGAAAGAAGAAGTCTTGCAGGACGTGGTCATCAAATTCGCCGGAGACTCGGGCGATGGAATGCAATTGACCGGTAGTCAGTTCACCAATAATACGGCCATGATGGGCATCGATTTGGCCACTTTCCCGGACTTCCCGGCGGAGATCCGGGCACCCCAGGGAACTTTGCCCGGTGTCAGCGGCTTCCAGCTGCGGTTCTCCAGCAAACCCGTGTTCACCCCCGGAGACGAATGTGACGTGCTGGTTGCCATGAACGCTGCCGCGCTGAAGGCAAACCTGAAATCTCTCAAGAAAGCAGGACGTATCATCGCCAATACAGACGGTTTCGATGCCAAGAATCTCAGACTCGCCAATTATCCCGATGGTGTCAATCCGCTGGATGACGACAGCCTGGCCGGTTATCAGGTCACCCGTATGGATGTCACCAAGATGACCCGTGAAGCGCTGAAGGACATTACCCTGGGTACCAAAGAGAAGGATCGCGCCAAGAACATGTTCGTGCTCGGCTTCCTTTATTGGATGTACAACCGGGATATGGACAGCACACTTAACTTCCTGAAGGAAAAATTCGGAAAGAAGGATGAGATCCTGAACAGTAATATCAAGGCCCTGCAGGCCGGATACAATTTCGGAGATACCACAGAAACCTTCACCACGCGCTACAAGGTGGAGCGTGCGAAGATGGAGCCGGGTACTTATCGTTCCATCATGGGCAACCAGGCGGTCTCTTTTGGTCTGATCGCTGCTTCCCAGAAGAGTGGCCTCCCGCTGTTCCTTGGCTCCTATCCAATTACCCCCGCTTCCGACATCCTGCACGACCTCAGTAAGTACAAGAGTTTTGGCGTCCGTACCTTCCAGGCCGAAGATGAGATCGCAGGCATATCCTCTGCCATCGGCGCCAGTTACGGCGGCTCCCTGGCGATCACCACTACTTCCGGTCCCGGCATTGCGCTCAAGGGTGAAGCCATGGGCCTGGCCGTAATGCTGGAGATCCCTCTGCTGATCATCAACGTACAGCGCGGCGGACCCTCCACCGGTCTTCCCACAAAGACAGAGCAGAGTGATCTCATGCAGGCATATTACGGTCGGAACGGAGAGTGTCCGATGCCCATCGTGTCAGCATCTACACCCAGCGACTGCTTCGAGGCTGTTTACGAAGCCGCCCGGATCTCACTGGAGCATATGACCCCCGTCATGTTCCTGAGTGATGGTTATATCGCCAACGGTGCCGAACCTTGGAAATTCCCTAAGTCGGAAGACCTGCCCCCCATCGAAGTCAAGTTCAAGAAAGGACTCGATGAAGGAGAAACCAAGCTGCGTCCCTATCTCCGGGATGAGAAACTGGTGCGCCCCTGGGCCATCCCCGGCACCCCCGGACTGGAACACCGTATCGGAGGCCTGGAGAAGCAGGATATCACCGGGAATGTCAGCTACGATGCGGATAACCACGAACACATGGTTAAAACCCGGGAAGAAAAAGTCAACCGGATCGCCGACTATATTCCCCTGCAGAAACTGGACAGCGGCGCCGCAACCGGAAAGGTGCTGGTCCTCGGATGGGGCTCAACTTACGGGGCCATCAAGAGTGCATGCGCCGAACTTCAGCTCGAAGGACATGCAGTTTCACACGCACATCTCCGTTATATCCGACCCTTCCCGCGCAACCTCGGCGAGATCCTCAAAGGATTCGACACCGTGTTGGTACCGGAAATCAACAATGGCCAGCTTATTCGCATCGTGCGCGACCAGTTCTTCGTGGATGCCATCCCGTACAACAAGATCAAGGGCGTACCCATTACCAAGACCGAACTGGTGGCTGAGCTCCGGAAGCATCTCTGATCATTGGCTTATTAAAATGGAAAGCCCCTCATCCGGAAACAGGTGAGGGTCTTTTATATTTATTTTCGGTCGATCACCAGCGAATCAATGCACTGGCCCAGGTAAATCCGCTTCCGAAGGCGGCCAGACAGACAAGATCACCGGATTTGACAAGGCCTTCCTGCCATGCTTCGCAAAGGGCAATGGGCACAGACGCGGCAGTTGTGTTCCCATAGCGCTGTATATTGTTATATACCTGATGGTCACCCAGCCCCAGCTTTTGCTGCACGAACTGTGCAATCCTCAGATTGGCCTGGTGGGGGATGAGCATGTTGATGTCAGCAGGGCCGAGGTTGTTGGCCTGCAGCGCTTCCATGATGACTTCCGGAAATTTAACGACGGCCTTTTTGAAGACGGCCGGTCCATCCATGTACGGATAGATCTGTCCGTTGTCGATCATCGCATGACTGAAGAACATCTGACTGATCTCTGCGTCATCGAAATCTGCATATTTTTCTTCCTTCCAATGGTTCGCATGGGTGCCGGGGTTGTACATGGCCAGGATCTCGGCACTATCTCCGTCGCTATGCAGGTGGGTGCTGAGGATACCACGTCCTTCATGTGTTGAGGGTTGCAGCACTACGGCGCCCGCACCATCTCCGAAGATCACGCTGACATTACGACCACGCGTGGTGAAGTCAAGGCCAAAGGAATGTTTCTCGCTGCCCACCACCAGGATATTCTTGTAGGTACCCGTCCGGATGAACTGATCCGCCACGGATAGGGCGTACACGAATCCGCTGCATTGGTTGCGGACATCCAGTGCACCGATCTCCCGCATCTTCATGGCTCGTTGAAGTAAGACGCCGCAGCCCGGGAAGTAGTAGTCCGGACTCAGGGTCGCGAACACGATGAAATCAATGTCCTGTGGTGTGATGCCGGCGCGTTCGATGGCGATGCGAGAGGCTTCCACCGCCATGGTGGTGGTGGTCTCCTGCGTGCGGTGCGCATAGCGGCGTTCCTGGATACCGGTGCGTTCCTGGATCCAGGCATCGCTGGTATCCATATATTTCAGGAGATCCTGATTGGTGACGACCTGTTCGGGAACATACATTCCAATTCCTGCAATGGCGGATCTGATCATGATGGCATGCTTTGGCGACCAAATTACCAAAAAAAGCCATCAGGGAACTGTGAAAAATGCAATCTGAGGAGGATCAGGGCATCCGAACGGGATTCATCTTCAACACGTCGATCGCAAAGCGTTCCGTCTCTGCCTGCACCTTGGGGATATCACCGGAAACCACCCAGGAAGCGATGACATGGTTGCCGGCGGTGGGGATAGGTGTGGCGCGCTTGAGCTCGGGCGGGGTGCCCAGCGCCTCGAACATCACACGCATGGCAGCAACCTTGACCACGCTGTCCTGATGTACTTCATCCTTGTAATAGTACAGGAGCAGGGTGGGTTGTTTCACCTGCGCAAAGTTTTCCGGTGTCATGGTTGTTTCTACCAGTTCCTGGAGGGCGACGACTGCTTCAAGGCGATACTTTGAATTCCAGTATTTACGGTAGGTCTCCGTCTGGTTTTTCGTCATGATATACTTAGAGCCGATGACCTGACGGGCGATCTGCAGTCCCCAGGGATCATTGAGCAGGGGGGCATTAGGATCGAAAATCTCGATGTTCGGCGAATACAGGATCAGTGCGTGGACCTTATCGGGGTAGGTGGCGGCGAGTTGTAATGCATTCGTCCCGCCGGTTGAGGTGCCCATCAGTATGACCTTTTCGCCGATCTGCATGCCGGCGGCCAGCGCTTCCTTGACGGAATTCCAGTATTTATCGGCCGTCAAGCCGGCCAGGGTCTCCGTTGTGTCGATGCCATGCTCCGCCAGCCGTGCGAGGTACAAATTACACCCGAAAGTCCTGGCGAATTGCTCATGGACCGGGTCGCCTTCTTCCTGAGAGGCGGAAAAGCCGTGAAGGTAAACGATCGAGTACGGCGTCTTTCGGTGCAGGGAATCGAACCAGACAATGCGGGCCTGGTTGTCGGGTTTCACCTTATGGGCGGCCTCCTTAGCCGAGATACGGGCTTCCAGTTCGGCGGGAGCCGAGGGCATGTCCGTAAGCGCAGGATCATAGACCGGGGTCTCGGGTGTGGGTCCCAGGACATACACAACCGAAAATGATCCAAGGATGAGGATAACGATCCAGGCCAGCCTTTTCATGGAAGTCTTTTGCCAAATGTAAGGAACTGTTCTGGTCGCAGGAACTAAGGGTGATGGATGTACATTAATATATACAGACGAGGGAAATCAGTGGGTGGTTGCAAGCATATCATCCCTTCCCGCCCTGTTTAAATCGGTACCTTTGCATTGAAAAACAAACAAATGCACAGGTTCTTTCCGGTCCGGAAGTTCATTCAGATATTCTTTCAGGGATTGATCATCCTGGCGCCCATCGTCATCACGGCCTGGGCGGTCATATCCTTATTCAATTTCATCGACGGCATCCTCCCGAACCTGCTGAGGATTCTTTTCCCGACCACCCCCGGGATCGAGGATGTTTATCAACGGCGGTTTCCTGGACTGGGATTCCTGGTGGTCATTCTGGTGGTGATGGTCGTCGGGTATGTCTCCTCCACTTTCATCGTCTCGAAACTGGTGCAGTTGTTCGACAATATCCTGGAGCGAACGCCCGGCGTGAAGATCATCTACTCGACCGTGAAGGATTTCCTCGAAGCCTTTGCAGGTAATAAGCGCAAGTTCGACCGTGCTGTGTTGGTCAGCATCGAGGCGCCGGATGTTTATCGCATCGGGTTCATTACCCATGAGGAGCTTTCGGAGTTTGGACTAAAGGAGCATATCGCAGTGTATGTTCCGCATTCCTACGCCTTTTCCGGCGTATTGTACCTCGTGAAACGTGAGCGCGTAAAGGTACTGCCCGATATTCCTTCATCAGATGCCATGAAATTCGTAGTATCCGGCGGGGTGACCGAGATCGATGATGAGGATCATGGGAGTGGTGGTGGCGATGCGCAGCCGAAGGATGATCCCACGC
>CAJBZC010000282.1 GCA_903959965.1 uncultured bacterium | reverse complement strand
TGGAATCATGGGATGGATAGCAAAGCCAGGCCTGGAACCAACTTCTCCGCCAGTGTACAGGCGGGCAGCAGCAAGTATCTGTCACTGGTGCCTAACGGTGGAATGATGAATGCCTCTGCGATGGCCGGATCCGGTGGCGGTAACTACATGCAGCCGGTGAATTTTACCAACCAGCTGTCGTCCACCATTTCCTATCAGAAAAGTTGGGCCGGACTACCTTTCAATTTGTCCGTCAACCTCAACCACAATCAGAATACGAGGATGCGGATCGTCAACCTCGGCCTGCCGGATATCGCCTTTGTGATGAATACCATTTATCCCTTTCAGCCAAAGGAGCAAGTCGGTGAATCGAAATGGTATGAGAAGCTGGGCATCGGGTACAATACCAACGTGAGGGGGCAGGTTTCGTTTTATGATACCGCTTTCCGGTTCAAACAATTGGTGGATACCTTCCAATGGGGTGCTACACACGATATCCCTATCACACTTTCGCTGCCCTCTCTCGGACCTTTGCAGATCGCACCGAACATTTCCTATCGTGAAAGGTGGTATGCTCAAGAATTACATCGCAAATGGAATCCGGTAACGGAGAAGGTTGACAGTTCCATCGAGCGTGGCTTTTTCACTGGAAGGGAGATGGCTGTGGGTTTGTCTTTCAACACTGCATTGTTTGCAAAGTTTGAGGCGCGCAATAAGGAAGCAGCCGTGCAGGCAATACGGCATGTTATGCGTCCGCAATTCAGCCTCAACTATAAGCCGGACCTCGTAGCATCCCATCACCAGCGTATACAGGTTGACAAGTCAGGGCAAAAGCAACTCGTATCGGTTTATGACGGAAGCCTATACGGAGCCTTCAGCCCAGGTCGATCTGGCGGCATCGGCTTCGGGATCGATAATAACCTGGAAATGAAGATGAAGTCGAAGACCGACACTTCCGAAGGCGGTATCAAAAAAGTCAAGCTGATCGACGGATTCGGATTTAATTCAGCCTACAACTTCCTGGCGGATTCCTTTATGCTATCGCCGGTGACCATCTATGCCCGAAGCATGTTATTCGACAAGATCAGTATTACAGCCGGTGCATTACTGAATCCCTACAAAACCAATCCGCTGAACGGGAACCCGCTCAATGAATATGCCTGGAAAGGGGATAAGTTCTCTCTTGGATCGATCGTCAATGGCAACCTGAACATCTCTACGAGCCTTCAGAGCAAGAAAAAGGATGAAAAGAAGCAGGGAGAACAGGAAAAACTGAACCAGCAGTCGGATGATTATAACATGACGCCCGACCAGATGCAGCAGCAGTTAGATTACGTAAGACGCAATCCGGGAGAATTCACGGACTTCAACATTCCCTGGTCGCTGAACCTCGGTATGAACGTGAGTTTTGCCAGGATCCAGAAGCCCGACTATACCTTTGAGACATCGTTTACTTCCAGTGTCAATGTGAGCGGGGATTTCAACATCACACCCAAATGGAAGCTCGGGGCAAGCGGTTTCTATGACCTGCGGACGGCCAAGATGCAGTCATTGACTACGTTCATATCCAGGGATCTGCATTGCTGGCAGTTATCTATCAACGTGACGCCGGTGGGACCTTTCCGTTTCTTCAATATGTCGATCAGTCCCAAATCCGGTATGTTACGCGACCTCCGGATCAACCGCACCCGCTACTTCTATTCGAACTAGATCTTGTTCCGGTGGGCTTCATAGTGATCCCACATTACCTGGAAGGACTTGTCTTTCAGCTCCTTAGCTGTGATTTCTTCTGTAACCGGAATGGGGTCAAGAAAATGCATTTCCAGTTTTCCGGGCCTGAAAGTCATTCCACCCTTAGTAGGCAACATCCTGGCCGTTCCAAAGATCACCGCCGGCATGAGGGGTTTTCCCGTATCCTTGGCCAGCCGGAATGCTCCTTCGTGGAACTCCTTCAGGGGTTGACTGGTCTTGTTTCTGGTACCCTCAGGATAGATGCACATGTGCATACCCATTTCCAGCACTTCTTTCATCCGCAGATAGCTTTCGCGCCTGCTTTGATCGCTTTTTCGATCTACCAGCACTGAACCCCGCCGATAGATGATATTGAAAACGGGGATCTTCATCATATCATTTTTTGCGATGGTCTTGTTCGCACCTGGAATACCTGGACTGGTGATGGGGACGTCCATCATGGAATTGTGATTACAGACCACGATGTAGTTCTGCCCCTGAGCAAATTTCTCCCGGCCGCGGATGGTGAGTCGAATACCTGCCATGAGAAAGAAAAGTCCCATCCACGCCCTCGACAATTTGATCATGATGTCGGTTTTTCGGGGTTCGGGCCAGAATTTTACCGCCCAGATGGGGATCAGGAAGATGAGCATGGAAAATGCAAAACAGAAAGCCATCCAACCTAAAAGCAGTCGTCCTATTAACTTCATGGAATTAGGGATTTTATGCAAGGTCGGGATTCCAGTCGATCGGATCCCTACCCTCGCGTATCAGCAGTTCATTGGTTTTTGAAAAATGTCGGCAGCCGAAAAAGCCTTTGTCAGCAGAGAAAGGCGACGGGTGTGCCGCCGTAAGCAGATGATGCTTACCACTGTCAATGAGTATTCGTTTTTCCTGCGCGAACCTTCCCCATAGCAGGAAAACTAGTCCCTTCTGTTGATCGGACAGCAGCTTTATCACAGCATCAGTGAATGATGACCAGCCAAAATTGGCATGGCTATTGGGTTCGTTGGCCCTGACTGTCAGGCCGGCGTTGAGCATCAGTACCCCTTGATCCGCCCATTTGGTCAGATCCCCGTTGGCGAGGTTCACATTGATGCCCAGGTCAGCCCGAATCTCTTTATAGATATTCACCAGAGAAGGAGGGGGCTTAACGCCCTGTGGCACTGAAAAACAGAGTCCATGGGCCTGCCCCGGACCATGATAAGGATCCTGCCCCAGCAGTACCACTTTGACCTGATTAAAAGGAGTTCGGTTGAAAGCA
This sequence comes from uncultured bacterium, assembly GCA_903959965.1. Classification (GTDB taxonomy): domain Bacteria; phylum Bacteroidota; class Bacteroidia; order Chitinophagales; family Chitinophagaceae; genus Pollutibacter. The sequence goes on along the minus strand of CAJBZC010000282.1, from coordinate 1,411 downwards.
TTGAAGATCAGACCTCCCGGTGGAAACACCTGTTTTCCGGACGCTTTGTCCGCCCGAAGATTTTCTGTCAGGATCCTGAAATACGGTTGTCCGAATTCCGCGTTCAACGCCTGCTTCCAGCTTTCTTCGATCTTGACATTCATTCGGGACACTCGCTTCTAGAGTTGCAATCTAACCAAATTTCGACGGATGAATGGTCAAAAACTATCATCAGGTACCTTGATAGTTTTAAAAAGCAAGTTGCCTGAACTACTTTTAGATCATGTCTTTTACCAGGATTTTAGATTTTTTTCGCCCCACACCTAAGTCCCGTCGCTTTAAAGGGAAGATCTTTTGCATAGGAGCCAATAAAACAGGAACGACATCCCTCAAGCAGGCATTTATCAATTTGGGATTTACGGTGGGTGATCAACGAACCGCCGAGCTGATGCTTCGTTCATACATTCAGGGCGACTATTCCGGGCTAATTGAATATTGTCAGACGGCTCAGGTTTTTCAGGACATTCCGTTTAGTTGGCCAGAGGTATATAAAGAATTAGACGCAGCATTCCCTGGCAGTAAATTTATCTTGTCGGTGAGAGATTCTCCGGAGGTTTGGTTTCAATCATTGGTATCTTTTCATGCCCGGTTGTTTGGTAGAGGGCAAACACCCTCTGCGGATGATCTTCGCCAGGCGGAGTATGTTTGGAAGGGTTGGATGTGGGAAGTCGTTAGCGCAAAAGGATTTAGGGATCCAGAAAACGCACCCTTTGATCCGGAAGAGCGCATGAGGATCTACACCCAACATAATGAAGACGTTCGGACATTTTTTAAACATCGTCCGGAAGACCTGCTTGATATCAATCTCAAAGCCCCGGATGCATGGGAAAAGTTTTGTGCTTTCATTGGTATTCCTGCGAAACCTGGTCGATTTCCCTGGGAGAATAAGACGGAAGACATTCCTGTAGGTGGTTGGAAGAATACTGATTCCTGAGATGATTTTCCTTTCTCGGGTAACTTCGTTAATTTCGCGTCGCATCCAATGCAAATGATTTCAAAGAGGTCCGGTAGCTCAGTTGGATAGAGCGGCAGCCTTCTAAGCTGTAGGTCATTGGTTCGAATCCAATCCGGATCACTTCTTTCTCTTTTCCCCCTTTTTTTTCTTCCCTAGCCACGTCTGCACATTTGCAAATTCCTGCTTTGGGGTCTGGGAAAGCCATTGATCTGGAGCATCATCTTGCTTTCTCCTGATCGTCACACTTTCGTCCCGAAAACGCAGTGCTATGTTTAATGGAGCCGCTATTTCACTTCAAAAAGTCTTATCTTTTGAAAAGACTACTGGATATACTGCGGTCCACCAATATCCCAAAAAGTCAATGAAGATTTACATTAATAACTCCGGTGCTACAGATGAATCTTATTTCCTGCATTT
>CAJBZC010000281.1 GCA_903959965.1 uncultured bacterium | reverse complement strand
CTGGCTCTGGCCGATCGAAGTCTTCAAAGGCATCTCCAACCCCGGCAACCCGGAGATTCAATATTACTACCCGACCCACACCCTGGTCACCGCCCCGGAGATCATATTCTTCTGGGTCGCCAGGATGATCATGTCCGGCTACGAATACATGGACGAAAAACCGTTCAAGGAAGTGTACTTTACCGGCATCGTGCGGGACAAACAGGGCCGGAAGATGAGCAAACAGCTTGGTAACTCCCCCGATCTGCTGGAAATGATCGATGAGATCGGCGCGGATGCGGTGCGCTTCGGCATCCTTATCTCCTCCCCGGCAGGCAACGATCTGCTCTGGGATCAGTCATCCAACGAACAGGGCCGGAACTTCATCAACAAGATCTGGAACGCGCTGAAACTGTTGCAGCTTTGGAAGGACCGGGGCGTAATCGTGACGGATGCACAATCAAACACCGACGCCGATTGGCCCAACCGCTGGTTCGAAGCACGCCTTGCCGAAGTGCGAATGGAAGTTGACAAACTGATGGAGCAGTACCGCCTCAGCGAGGCGCTGAAAACCATCTACTCACTGATCTGGGATGACTTCTGCAGCTGGTACCTCGAATGGATCAAACCCGCGCCGGAACAGCTCATCCGAGATACCCACCTCGAGGCGGCCACCGGCTTCTTCGAATCGCTGATGGAGATGCTCCATCCCTTTATGCCTTTCCTGACGGAGGATGTTTATCATCTACTTCGCCACCGTGCCGACGGTGATGATCTATGCATTCGTCAGACAGACATAACCGCGGTCATCCGTCCGGATGCCGTCGATCTCGCCGCCGGAGAACTGCTGAAATCGGCCATCTCTGGCATCCGCGATGCCCGAAATAAGGCCAGATTGAAGCCGCGCGACAGCATACGTCTGGCCTGCATCTCCGCATCCCGGGATACCCTTACGATCGTGGCAGGCATTCTCTGCAGACAGGTAAACGCCACCTCGATCGAATTCACGGAGGAACCCGTCGCAGGGGCCATCCCCGTGGTGATCGGGAAAGACCGTTTCTTCATCGGCTCGGAGCAGGCCCAGGACGATGGGATACAAAAGGCGGAGATGGAGAAAGAGCTGGTCTATCTACAAGGATTCCTGGAATCCGTAGAGAAGAAACTCTCCAACGAGCGCTTCATACAAAATGCAAAACCCGAGGTGATAGAGAACGAACGAAAGAAGCAGGCTGACGCACAAATGAAGATGGCGACACTCAGAGAAGGACTCGCGAACATGGATAAGTAATTATTACATCAACGGTCACGGATTAGTGAAGATAACGGTAAGGCATACACGAAAATCTGGAATAAACACCAAATGGACATACGCAACAATATCCTGGAGACGATCGGCAACACGCCGATGATCAGATTAAACCGCATCACGCGCGATCTGCCCTGCATGGTCCTGGCTAAGGTTGATTATTTCAACCCGGGAAACTCCATCAAGGATCGTATGGCCCTGAAGATGGTGGAGGTGGCGGAGCGCGACGGCCGTTTGAAGCCAGGTGGTACCATCATCGAAGGCACATCCGGCAATACCGGTATGGGCCTGGCGCTCGCGGCGATCGTCAAGGGATACAAGTGCATATTTGCCACGACAGATAAGCAGTCGAAGGAAAAGGTGGACATTCTCCGCGCCGTCGGCGCCGAAGTGATCGTTTGTCCCACCAATGTTGAGCCCGACGATCCGATGAGTTATTACTCCGTATCCAAAAGGCTCGCCCGGGAGATCCCGAACTCCTTCCATTGCAACCAATACGACAACCTCGCCAACCGGCTGGCGCACTACGAATCCACCGGCCCGGAGATCTGGCGCCAGACAGACGGCCGTATCACACATTTTGTCTGCACTGCTGGTACCGGGGGCACCATCACCGGGACGGCACAATATCTCAAGGAAAAGAATCCAAACATTCAGATCTGGGCCATTGATGTGTTTGGATCGCTGCTCACGAAATACTTCCGCACCGGAGAAATAGATATGAACGAGGTGCATCCTTATATTTCCGAGGGTTTTGGGGAAGACTTTGTTCCGGAGAACTATGACATGTCTTTGATCGATCATTTCGAACAGGTGACCGACCGCGACGGCGCCATCATGGCCCGCAGGATCGCCAAGGAGGAGGGCCTCTTCTGTGGTTACAGTGCCGGCAGCTGTCTGCAGGGTTTGATGCAACTGAAAGACAGGCTAAAGCCCGAGGATGTCGTAGTCTGTGTCTTCCACGACCATGGCAGTCGTTATGTGGGCAAGATCTACAACGACCAATGGATGATGGAGCGCGGCTTCCTGGAGGTGAAAACCTTCCGTGATATCGTCAATGGACGTGGATCGCGTCAGCGACTCATCACACTCAGCCCGGATGATTCCGTCGCCAAAGCCGTCGATCTGATGAAGAAGTTCGACATCGAACACATCCCCGTGGTGAAAGACGGTACACAGATCGGTACCATCAGCGAAAATGGGCTGTTCCTGCAAGTATTCTCCAACCCGGATATCCGAAATGAACACGTGGGCAACCTGCTGGAAGCCTGCTATCCGGAGGTTGATTTCAACACGCCCGTCGAGCGACTAAGCACGCTCATCACCCGGGAAAACGGGGCGGTACTGAGCCGCGACGAAGCAGGAAACTATCAGATCGTTACGAAGTACGATATCCTGCAGGCGATGACGAAATGAGCCG
>CAJBZC010000280.1 GCA_903959965.1 uncultured bacterium | reverse complement strand
GGCCTTTCGGACTGTCAGGTTCGGCACCACGAAGGAACCGTCCTGTCCCTGCACCGTTGCGCGCAGCGACAGATAGCTCAGGCTGAATTGTGTCATCCATCCTTTATTAAGGGTCAGTGTCTGGGTGGTATTGATGCTGTAGATCCAGCCGTTGTTCTCCGTGGCCTTAGGTTGGCCAAACAGGGTGCCCGTAATATCATATCGATACATATTACCTCCAAAGATGCCCGTCCAGCGCTTACCGGCCCGCAGGGTGAGGTTGGCTTCCAATCCGGTCTGCCGTGCACGCGCAGCATTGGTGTATAGTCGGGTCAGGATCGTGTCGTTGAAGACGCTGTTCACGCGTTGGATCGGATTCAGGATGCGCTGGTGATACAGGCTCGCAGAAAATGTGCCCGCCTGCATACGCCTTTCCCAGGCCAACTCCCATTGGCTGGTCAGCTCTGGAAGGAGATTGGGATCTCCCTGCTCCAGGGTTTCAGAATGTTCTCGCTCCGGGATCGGGTTCAGTTCGAAGTTGTTGGTGCGCTTGATGCGCCGACTGTAGCCTGCACGCAGGGTGTTCCATTCATTTGCCCGCCAACGGATCTGTCCGGATGGAAAGGCGTTCAGCAGATCGAGCTTTCGGATCAGAGGATCAGTACTTGTTTTCAGGTCACGCAGGGTATGTTCCACGCGCAATCCGGCCTGCCAGGACCATGCGCCTCTGGCAGAGGCATGTTGAAGATAACCGGCATGGATGCGGTTCTGAACGAAGATATCCCCGGAAAAGGCAAGATCTGTCCTGAACACTGGATCTCCCAGATTACGATACTGGTAGGAGAAAGAACCATCCTGCCGGTCGTACCGAAACTGATATCCGGCCTGCCATTGGGTTTCTCCCTGTTTATGAGTGTAATCTGTCTTCATCCGCCAGGCATCAAGTGGGTTGCTGCCCGGATTGGTGGTTGTTTGATAGTCGACGGATGAACCACGGGCGGCAAGGTTTCGGTTGGTGGTCAGACTCGTGAGATTGGCCCCTTCGTATTGTCCATTGAAAGCCAGGGTGCTGTTTGAGCTGATGCGGTGTGTGCTCCCCAAGCTTGCCAGCGTGAAGACACCTTCCTTGTCTTGTGTATTCTCATTGAAATATCGGAATAAAGAGGATGGACCGGAAGAAATCAGGGTCGTTTTTCGATTGTCATAATCCAGGTCTGCCACCCGGCTCTGAAATCGCTTTCCGCGATAAAGCGCCGCCTCATAGCGATTGCGGGTATTGGGTTCAAAGGCCAGATTCATGCGGGCTCCGGCGTTATGCCGGCGAAAACTGCGTTCACCGTTGGATGGGAATTCCGTTCGGCGTCCCTGGAAGACGGTACTGACTTCTCCCTCCCGATATCCGGCCATGTCGTTGCGTAGCAGGTTGAAACCGCCCCCCAGTTCCCAGGCGCCCTTCTGCCAGGAAAGCGACATATCAGCTGCTCCGCGTAAAGGATGTTCGTAACGGGTGTTGCCAAAGCCTTGCAGGGCCGGAAGGCCGCCCATGAGGTTAGACTGCAGGAGCAATCCCTGCTCCGGCGCTGTTTTGGTAACGATGTTTATCACTCCGCTCTTGCCATCGGCATCGAAAGCGGCACCCGGACTGCTGATGATCTCCACCCGGTCGATCTGAGCGGCCGGGAGCTGGCTCAGGACAAAGGCAGGATCCCCTTGCGTGGGGCGTCCGTTCACCAGTACCTGAAAACTGGTGGACCCCCGCATGCTGAGCTCCCCCTGGCCATTAAGGCTTACGGATGGCAGATTTTTGACGAGATCGACGGCAGTACCCTGACGAGCGGCTACATAGGCCGATGCTTCGAAGACCTGCCGGTCGACTTTGAAGCTCACCGGCGGCTTTCGGCCTTTTACTACGATCTCTGTCAGGGAAACCTTTTTAGGAATCGTATCTGAGTATGATAACTGTTTCCGGAGACTGTCTCTCTGTTTCTGCTGCACGGGGCTTTGAGCCCACAACATGATCGGGATTGACAGGCATGTCAGCCCGGTGCTCACAAATGGAATACGCATAACTTTCTGAATATACGCATCAATAGCTTATTCTGCATACATAAAGATGTTGACAGTATGAAAATGATGAAGGATGCAGACGAAAAATACTACGTGGTACAATCTGGGTGGGCAGTTCAAACCTATTTAGATCCTATGGCATCACCGAAATACATGAAAAAAGATAAATAAAAAATGACGGAATAATCCTTGGACGACAAGTTTCAGGAATGGTT
>CAJBZC010000279.1 GCA_903959965.1 uncultured bacterium | reverse complement strand
CCCGAGGCCTCCGAGGGACCTTGTATTTGTTGTTCCCTACTAACTAACAATACCTCCCCTTGCCGTCAGACAAGTTTCCATTGCGAAACTCCTTTTCTCCTTTCTCTGCGCTATGCCGTTCCCCGGAGCGGAGCGAAGAGCCTCTCTTCATTTCAACAACCGCTGGATCGCCTGCTCCAGTTCACCGCTACGAAGATCCACTTCCTGCAGTACACCCTTCCGATCCATCAGAAAGGTCGCCGGAATATAGGACACTCCGTACGTAGATAACACCCGGTTCTTCTCGGCCGCCGGAACGATCACCTGTGGCCAGGTCATCTTGTCGGTCTTGACCGCCCGCTGCCAGGCCGTGCGGTTATCATCAACCGATACGCCAAGGATCTGTAGCCCCTGGCCTTTGTATTTCGAATAAAGCTTTACCAGCTCCGGACTATTCTCCCGGCACGGGCCGCACCAGCTCGCCCAGAAATCCAGGAGCACGACAGATCCCCGCAAGGATGACAGCGTCAATGCTTTGCCCTGCGCATCCGGCAATGACAGTTCAGGAGCGGGATCCCCTTTACGTGGCTGGGCCTTAGATGTCAGCGTAAACATAAATGAGCTCGACAGAAGCACAAATAGATACTTCATTTGCAACAATGTTTTTTGATGAAGAGTCCGCCCACCCATTTCAGGCAGCGCTAAATAACATCAAACATCATGCGCGTTTTCTTTTAAGGGCATTCAGGAATGTCGTCTCCAAACTAAACAGCCATCGTTCGGTGGACATCCTGAACACATCCCCCCTTAACTGCGTCCTGTATCCCAGGTTCACCTTGGTCTGACTATTGAGGATCAACTGAATGGCCGGCGCGATATCCAGAAAACCACCGGTTTTCCCGATGTTCCGGGATCCCAGCATCTCCACATACAGGTTCAGATTGGTCTGCCCATAATTACTATAACTGCGTGGAAAAAGTAAGTACCCGGCGGATATCGCGTAGTTATATGCACTGTATGGATGAGCATTGGCATGTGCGGCCTGCCAGCGCCGGGGGTGTAATACTTCCATCCGGCTCAAGTTGACCGACACGGCCAGTTTGTGCAATAACTGCGTGAGTATGAGGCCGCCCTGAACACCGCTTTGATCGCCATCGGTCGACAGTTCATCGAACATCGGGTTATTGCGGCTCCGTGAAGCGTCTGCGTACAACGCCATCCGAAAATGCCTGTGTAGTTCATCACGGGAGAAGAACCGATACTTAACCCCCAGGTTGACTGATTCGAACTTCGTCGCGGGCTGGTACATATTGGAAATGGTCATCCCTGTTCGAATCATCCACTTCCGGTCGATGCCGAACTGAGCGGACACCATCTGCCGATGCTCCGGGTTCCCTGACATCACCCCCCGCTGGTACTTTCCGGCGTATTTCAGGTTGAGGGATTTGGCCGGAATATTGGAAGCGGGTTCGGAAAACACATACAATTCCTGAGCATAAATGCTTGACGAAAAGAACAACATCATCATCAGGCTGGCGATCATGGAACGCACAAAACCCTGCCGCATCCGCAGACAGGTCCGTGTATTTGATATTCCTTTCATGACGATCAGATGATTACATGAAAGATCCGGTTCCCTTCCGGTATCCCCGCCAGTGAACAGCACTGCCCGGAAGCCTTCCCTGTCAGGAAGCATTCGTGACGGGATGCCCTGGCAAACTTCTTCTGTTCTTTCGGACCTAAAAATGCCTTATCGATCAGACGAAGGGAGATTTCCCCGTCGGCCGGGACCTCCTTGTCAGAAATGATATGTAAGGGCATACCACTCACCGTCAGATGCCGATCGGCGGGAGTTCCTCCTTGCGGAATGCGGGCGTTTACCACCAGACTGGCCACACCAAAACCGGCATCTTCCACTTTTTTAGTGATCAGATCTGCATCCACCGACATCTCAGGCTTGATATGGATCACGAACTCAGACTTCTCCAGGTCGGTCTCTACCTTGCTGATCCAGGAAACCGATTCGAGGTTCTTGTGTATGGAACGTGCGCACAGCGCGCAGGTCAGCCCGCTGGCCTGCAAACGAAATGAACTGATCTGTGCCTGGGACGTTCCCGATACCAGCACGCAAAAGCATGCCATGATGTATCTGAACATGGTAAAATATTTTACGGCAGGAACCTTCAGTCCCTGCCGTATGCATTGAAATATATTTGGAAAAATCAGGCTTTGCAGCAGGCCGCATCTTTGCCCATCGTGCATTTGCCGTCTTTGCAGCAGGCGGCGTCTTTGCCCATCGAGCATTTGCCGTCTTTGCAACAACCCGCATCTTTTGCCATCGTGCACTTACCATTCTTGCAGCAGGCCGCATCTTTGCCCATCGTGCATTTGCCGTCTTTGCAGCAGGAAGCCTCTTTGGCCATCATCGTGCACTTGCCATCCTTGCAGCAGGCAGCGTCCTTGCCCATCGAGCATTTACCATCTTTGCAGCAGGCGGCGTCATGACCGTGCGATGCCGCCATAGCGGCAATCTGGTTCTGAACAGCAGCAGGCTTACGGTCGTACTTGCAGCAGCCATGAAGATTGGAGTATGCATCATCAGCACCTTTCACATCCCTGGTATCATATCCCGTGGCTGCGATGGCTTGTTGGATCTTCTCGGCATTGGTCTTGTTGGTACGATAACTGACCGTCAGCATTTTTGTATCGGAGTTCCAGTCAGCTTCAGTGGCACCGGCAGATTTGGCCGCTTTTTCAATGGTGGCTTCACACATGCCACAGTTGCCCCAGACCTTGATCTCTTCCGTGGTAGAACGCTGGGCAAAAGTGGTGGCGGACAAGAGGAGGGACAATGAGAGTCCCAGGAAAAACTTATTTGTTTTCATGATCTGATGAATATTAATACTGGTTGATAAATGCGCATATAGCGCTAAAATAATGCATGATATGTTTGCTGATAAGATGACAGTCGTACACTGCATCAAGGCGACGGGTATCAGATCCTGAAAACTGAATGAAGGACACAAAAGGAGGTACCATACGGATCCGGCGGATCAGGTATGACCGTCGGAATGCGTTCGGGTTGAAGACCTGCTGCCACAACGAGGGGTTGTGAAACCGGTATGACAGCCTGTGCATCTAATATCTTATTGACGACAAGGCCTGTTGCAGGACCGTGTGCATCTGTGATGCGGAATACCTTTACATCATCATGGCAGCATCCGCTGTTGTCCATCCCGCAATCAGCGCATTTCTCTGCCGTATCATGCCCGAGTGAAACATCCGCCAGATCACCCATGCAGTAATGGGCACTCACCACCATCCCGGCTGACATGGCCAGGTAGAGCATGTAGGTCAATATGATGGCGAACTTTTTCAATAACCCAAAATTATCCTCTTTTCGCAAAGTTGTGTACCCTGATGTTGAATTTTAACAATTTCGACCGCCCAATGGCCCTTTGAAACCAGACGGTAAAGCCTTCACCGCTAAGGCGCCAGGCCGCTAAGCATACCAAAACCAACGCTTATCATCATTCCAACCGGCAATTCGTACCATTGCAATATGTTCAGAAACCGAACCACCCTTCCACACCTGAGATCCATGGCAAGACTGATACTGGGTCTGAGCCTGTTTTTCCCGGAAGGAAATATTATGGCTCAAGGCACGGCGCCGAGACATCAACAATCCCTGTCAGACAGTTGTCCGCCCCTGCAGTTGCGGGAAACGATCATGCCCATCTCACTACTGGCATACGGCTCAGCCAAATCTTTTTCTCCCGCAATCCGTCGCATTGATACGGATCTCCGTACTTCAATTTCGGAACGCCATCCTAATGTCGGATTCAATGCGGATGACTGGCTCCAGTGGGCTCCATCCGCTTCTATCTATGCCCTGGATGCGGCAGGAGTGAAACTCAAACATCGATTCCGTGAACACTTACTGCTGGATGCGGGATCCATCCTGATCACCGGGGGTGCCGGCTTTGTGATGCGAAAGGTCAGCGAACGGATCGATGGATTCGGCCTCGTAGACACACAGTTCCCGTCAGGACATACCGCCAATGCCTTCCGCGGCGCGGAGATGCTCCGTCAGGAGATGGCCGGCCGACATCCGCTGCTGCAATGGAGCGGCTACCTGGTCGCCGGGCTCGTGGCCGGCTCCCGTCTGATGAGGGGAGAACATTATCTCAGTGAAGTCGTGGCAGGTGCCGGCCTCGGGATACTGTCCACCAGGATCACCTATGGATTCTACCACCGCTTCAAACGGACAAAAGCAGGTATGCCTGGCCGTTAGGCATAACCGAAGATCAGTTCACGAAGACCCAGAAAACACCCAGCCTCATGTGCAGGTCCTGGCCGGGATAGAGTGGTGCATTGATGTTTGGATTCTTGAAACCGAAACCATTCGTAAATGTGAGCGTATTCAGGTTGTCAGCCCGAACAAAAGCCGTGAAATTGCGGATCCGGAAATTGAAATAGGCAGAAACATCGGGCAGTCGGGACAAGATCAGATCCTCCTGCAGAAAGAACTGTCCGTACACGGGGGAATAGGCATCAGCCTTGAAATCCGACAAATATCGAAGGTCCAATCCCGTCGCGAGGTTCAGGTTTTTGAAGAACCGGCCTTCGAAAGCCAGCCGGTTTCGGGTGTACAGCAAAGGGACATTCACGGGAGCATCCGCTGTAGTGAGTTGAAGATGGGCGTCGAGGTACCAGTGCCAGTGCTTGCCCAGGGCAAAATCCTTGGAGATGCCCAGTCGCAGCAGGTTGAAGAGCGCGCCTGATTGCCTGGCGCCATTGAATCCGTCGAAATATGTGAGATTTCCAACGAGATTATAATCCGCCGACAGTCGTGTGCGTATGACCGGCAGGTCGATGACGGCGGACATGCGCGTCGTATTCTCCCGCTTGACATCAGCAGGCTTGGGCAGCGGAAAGGAGGAGATGCCCTGAAAAAGCATCGAGGGAGTGCGGTTGACGTTCTGGAATCCCAACTCCAAAGATCCAAGTCGCTTGCTCAGCTGGGTGCGGATACGGGCTTCGGCGCCGTAATCTCCGGCAAACCGGCCGGCAGCATGGAAATGTCCTGCCAACAGCATATCCCAGCGCCTGTTGCGGGTCCGGTTGCGGTATTCACCATGTGCAATCAAGGCAGAAAACCTGGGACTTCCGGCTGCACCCAGCACACCTGAATGATTTTCCAGGGTAGCACCTGCCTTCAGGAACTGCAGGGGATTTTTAGGATCCGGAAACTGGATGAGGGACAGGTCGTTGGACAGCATCCGCCATCGGTCGTCGAAGTACAAGGTGTCGGGTATCCTTGTAAATCGATAAAAATCCTTGTAATAGGCGCTGTCGTTCCCGGCCTGGATATCCTGAAAAATGAACCGATGATTCGCCTGCTGTAGCGTATGTTCGAAACGCAAGCGCGGCAGGAAAAATCGCACGACGGATGAATCGGTCACCACCGAATCCTTTTTTCCGAAATCATACTGCTGCCGCAGCAGGAAGCGGCTTTCCGTGTATCTGGACCCGGTATTCAGTCGTACGCTGAAAAAATTGCGTGATGTGAATACACTGTCCGCCATCCGGGTCGGGATGTTGAAGCGATCACGGGTAAAGGCTGGGTTCCGGTTCACCAGAAAACTATCCTGTTCGATGCCTCCGTTCTCCGCCGATTGTAATCCGTTGCTCAGCACGATCAGGAAGGCATTGTATCGTTTATTCTTTGATGTGAACTGGCTGTTGAACCGGATATTGGCATGGTTGGTGTTCTGAGAATTGTACGCACCGGGAGCGTTAATGAGACGGTAATCGGCTACAAAATTCCAGTCAGGCGTAACATTCTGGGTATGTAGGATCCCTACCTGCTGCTCCAGCTTGGTGCCGATGAGATAAGTGAGTTCGGTGAAGGGTTTGGTGGTATTCATGAACCGCGTTTCCGCGATGTTGAAGGCATAGGGATCGAAGGCATGAAAACCTGCATCCCAGCCGGTTTGGGTGCGAGGGGTGAACAGCACAGACCTCGTGGCGTTACCTACATTTCCCAGGGTAATGAGATCCGGACGCAGCGGCACCCGACGGAAAAAATCGCTGATCGAAGTATCGAGGGAACTGAACCTGGCAGTGTCGAGGTATCGAAAGATGACAGTGACGGAATCCGCACTGAAATCACGCTTCTCGAATTTCAGGGAATCTCCTCCACCACCACCTGCACGACCTCCGCCGCCGCCCATCCTCCCCATTCCACCGCCCATGTTTTGCAACCGCGAAGGCATCTGTGACATGACCGGTCCTGCAGAAACAAGGATCAGCAACAGCGATATGATAATCCGGGACATCCTCACATCCGACGGATGAGTTCGGTGAAGAGTTCCGCCACCCGGGGTTCCGCGGCGGCGGCGGCTTCCAGCACTTCCTCGTGTGTGATCGTATTCTCCTCCTCCCGGATGCCAAGGTCGGTGATGATGCTCACCCCGAAAACGCGCATGCCCATGTGAACGGCTACGATGACCTCCTGAACCGTACTCATGCCCACGGCGTCTCCGCCCAGGATATGTATCATCTTGTATTCAGCGCGCGTTTCGTAGGTCGGACCGGTAACCCCGTAATAGATGCCCTCCTGCCAATGATACCCTTTCTCCCGTCCGATCTCCCGGGCAAGTTCGATGAGTTCGGGATCATAAGGCCGGCTCATGTCGGGGAAACGGGGACCCAGTGAAGGTTCATTCAACCCGATGAGCGGGTTGACGATCGACAGACTGATATGATCCCGGATGATCATGACATCCCCTACCTGGAAGCCGGGCGTTACACCGCCGGCTGCATTGGATAGCAGGATGGTATCCACACCCAGGAATTTCATTACCCGGATGGGGAAGACCACTTCAGATGCATCATACCCTTCATAAAAATGAAAACGACCCGCCATGGCCACTACCGGAACGTCCGCGATGGTACCGAAGATCAGCGTTCCGCTATGGCCTTCGACGGTGGACACCGGAAAATGAGGGATCTCGGCGTAGGGTATCTCCAGCTCCAACCGGATCTGGCGTTTGAAATTACCGAGTCCGGATCCCAGCACAATCCCGATATGGGGCAAGGAAGTCTGACGCGACTTGATAAAGGAAACGGCTTGTTCCAAACGCTCCATCAGGGTCATACACAGTTGATTTGGGCGGCAAAGATACCGATTCCTTCCGTTAGCATAAAAGGATCCCCGCTACATACCTCACCTCATCCCGAAGCCTCGATTTCAGCCGGTTTCCCTTTAGAAAACGACGCCGATTCCGTACCTTTGGAAAAAATCCCAATAGATGAATCTTCACGAATACCAGGCCAAGGAATTGCTGAAGCGATATAAGGTCCCTGTCCAGGAAGGATTCGCCTGCAGCACCGCACACGAAGCGGAAGAGGCCTACCGGCAGATCAAGAATGAATACGGCAGCAGCTTTGCCGTGGTGAAAGCCCAGATCCATGCCGGTGGACGCGGCAAGGGTGCCATCAAGGAGAACGGCACCAATGGCGTCAAAGTGGGTAAGAACCTCGAAGAAGTGACCGATTATGCCAAGAAAATCCTGGGTGGAACACTCGTGACCATCCAGACAGGCCCCGCAGGCAAGCTCGTTAACAAGGTACTCGTAGCGCAGGATATTTATTATGATGGTCCTTCCGAGCGCAAGGAGTTTTATCTGTCCATTCTGCTCGATCGGGCAACCGGACAGAACGTCATCATGTACAGCACCGAAGGTGGTATGAACATTGAAGATGTCGCACACGATACCCCGGAAAAGATCTACCATGAAAGGGTACACCCCGCCGGTGGCCTCCTCCCCTTCCAGGCCAGGAAGATCGCTTTCAACCTGGGGGTCAAGGGTGATGCATTCAAGAATATGGTGAAATTCGTCACCAATCTCTACAACGCCTATGTCGGACTCGACTGCTCGATGCTCGAGATCAACCCGCTGTTCAAGGCTGCGGATGACAAGATCGTTGCGGTAGACTGTAAGATGAACATCGACGACAACGCCCTGACCCGTCACCCTGACCTCGCCGCCCTGCGCGACCTGAGCGAGGAAGATCCTACGGAAGTCGAAGCCGGACAGTTCAACCTCAACTTCGTGAAACTCGACGGCAACGTAGGTTGCATGGTGAACGGCGCCGGACTGGCGATGGCTACCATGGATATGATCAAACTCTCCGGTGGCGAACCTGCCAACTTCCTGGACGTAGGCGGAACGGCCAATGCTCAGACGGTCGAAGCTGGCTTTAAGATCATCATGAAGGATCCGAATGTGAAGGCCATCCTGATCAACATCTTTGGCGGCATCGTTCGCTGCGACCGCGTCGCATCGGGTGTCATCGAGGCATACAAGAACCTCGGCAACATCGAGATCCCGATCATCGTTCGGCTGCAGGGCACCAATGCCGTAGAAGCCAAGAAGTTGATCGACGAAAGCGGGCTGAAAGTACAAAGCGCCATTCTCCTCAGTGAGGCGGCAGACCTGGTGAAGCAGGCCGTAGCCTGATCCCTGATAGTATATCTCCAAAAAAGCCGGATCTGAAGTTAAGATCCGGCTTTTTTTATCGTGAAAAACATCCCCCGAGGTACTGATCACCTGTCGGTCTCGACACCAGAGAAGGTGGTCTTCAATATTTTCTCGATGCTTCGACGAATCACCGTACTTGTCTCCTGAAGATGTTCTCGAAGATAGCTTAGATGATCCCCCCTGCCCTGTCTGACTTCCACCAAACCATGCACATATCGTTCCCAACCCCGCGTGCCGCCCCGGGCGAATATGCGTTCGCTCAGAATAAGGATCACCGGGCCTTTAAAATATTCCGGCTGGTAGGCCTCGCGCCGCAACCAGGTGCGAGCCGCCATGATATCGGATTTGCCTGGAGGCTCCATCATCATGTCCATCAATCGCCTTCTCACATAACCTGCCCGCATGCCTGACAGGAGGGCATGAGACACGGGGTCATCCTGTGCCGGATCGAAAGTGGGCACCTTTTTGCGATATCGGGCCGCGTTAAAGCCTGAGACAGTAGGTTGCCGATCTTTCCAGCCTTCGGCAAGATAGGCATTGAAGCGTTGATCCTGCGTTTGCTTCGACTGAGGTTCATCGGCGGCGCTGTTGTCGGGACCCGGTGAATACAAACCCCATTCGATGGCCATATTTTTCATCTGACGCCGGCTCCTTGGTACACGGTATATCCAACGACCCAGGTTCGTCTGTCTATGTAGCCTGAGATACAAATCGCCTATCCATTCTGACAGGATCCCGGCACGCTCCGGCAACCCTTCTGCCATTGGTCTGATACAAACTGCCGCGGTTGATTTGGGAAGATATCCGGGTGCCGTGGTATCCAGCATCACAACGGCCACATCCCGTATGCCCAATCGCTGCAGCGCGCAGGCGGTGGCATATGCGTCGATCCCGCCAATGCAGTCACCCAGCAATATTACAGGCCCTATTGGCGGATTTGTCCTGATATATCGAGCATATCTATCGGCCATTTCCGACAGTTCCCGGCCAGGGAAACCTCCCGCTGCAACTTCCGGATCCGGAAGGATCAACAACCGATACGCAGGCCCGAGTTGCTCTCCAATACGATGATATTTGGTATATTCTTCCACGCTCCCGGCACCGCCCACCATGGCAAAAACGGGATAGCCGTCACCGCTACCCCAGACTTCTACCGGGTGTATATCTGAGGTGTCAACGTTCGGCCCATCGCCTCTGGTTTCATCGATCAACCTGGCCATGGAACGAAGCGTGATATGGGTGTAAATCCGGGAGACATCCGGACGTAACATCCAGCGATCACGGATCATCACCATCAGTCGGATCAACTGAAGAGAGTTACCTCCCATCGAAAAGAAACTGGCACCGGGAGGGATATCTTTTCGTCCAAGCAAAGAAGACCAGATATCTGCCAGATTTTTTTCAGTTTCCGTGCTGAATCTACCCTGAACCGCTCCTGTGTCATCAGTCTGATTCCATTCCGCCATTTCGGAATCGAGCGATTCCAGCCGGCGCCGATCTACCTTCCCATTATGATTGAGCGGTATCGCACTTAACCGGTGGATGCGATCAGGAAGCATATATCTCGGAAGTTTGCGCGCGAGGGATTCTCTGATCTCCACATCATCCGGCATGGTAGATACATCACCCGTGACAAAACCTGCCAGCAGTTGTTCTCCCCCCGTTCGTTTGACCGGAATGACGACTGCCTGCCTGACGTATGGCAGCAGTTCGAGTTCATGCTCCACTTCCCGAAGTTCCACCCGGAATCCCATGACCTTGACTTGCCCGTCTTTCCGTCCGGCATACATCAGTTCACCCTCCTCATTCCACCAGGCGATATCCCCCGTCCTGTACAGAAGGTCTCCCTTTCGAAAGGGACTGGATACAAAACGCTCCGCAGTGAGGTCGGACTTTCCATGATAACCCCGCCCAAGGCCAATACCTCCGATATACAGTTCGCCGGGAATACCGGTGGGAAGCAAATGCATTCCTGCGTCCAGGACACAGGCGAAATAATTATCCATCGGCTTTCCGATCGGGATTTTCATCCCCGCATCAGGGTGGTTCTTCACCGGCTGGAGTGTGGACCAGACCGATACTTCCGTCGGGCCATAGATGTTGAAATACGAAAGGCGTTCACATACGCGCATCACATCTGCAGGACGGGCTTCCTCGCCCCCTGTCATCAATACGCGAAGGTGGGAAAGGGTGCCGGTATCCAACGTGCTGACGACCATGGGGGTCAACATCGCGACCGACACCCTTTTCTCCACTATAAAGGAAGGAAGCACTGAGAGTTCCAGCCTGCCTGGAATAAGCAATGTCGCTCCATTGTGCAGGGCCAGAAATATTTCGAAGAGTGAGACGTCGAAAGATGGGGTGGACAACTGGGCAATACGATCCGCTCCCACGATCTCCATGGCACGGGTGTTTGAAGCGATCATATTGCAGAAGCCCAAATGGGTATTGAAGATCCCCTTTGGCATGCCGGTGGTTCCGGATGTGTACATGCCATAAGCCGGGGTACTGGGATCCAGTATAACAGTTGGCATGTATTCCGGATGTTCCAGGGGTTCCTCTGCCGGATCCAGCCGATGATGCCTGGCAGAAAGATGCGCAAGGCCCCGGGAGTCTGTCACTACGATCCGCGCACCACTGTCATTGAGCATATGGCGTATCCTGACATCCGGAAGTTCCGGGTCGATGGGAACCACCGCCGCGCCGGCCTTCATGACAGCCAACACAAATGTCACATGCCGAATGCCTTGCGGTATGATCAGGGCCACAACTTCTCTGGCCGCCAATCCGTGCGTACGGACCAGATGAGTCGCCCACCTGTCGGCATCCGCGTTGAGGGTTCCATAACTGATCCTCAGACCAAGATGTTCAATGGCAATGGCATCAGGCCGTCGTTCAGCCTGCCGTTCAAACAAGCGATGGATGAAAGGCTCAACGGGCAATGGAGTTCTTCGTCCCAATCCGATTTCAAGCAGTTGCCTGCTTTCAGTTTCGGTGACGAGGATAAGATCTTTCAGCTGAACAGAAGGCTCCGACATTACCTGCTCCATCAGCCATTCGTAAACCCGAAGGAAAGTGGAGATGCGGGATATAGAAAATCTGTCGCTGTCGAACTTGATGCCTATATTCCATGTTGTCCCAGACAGATCGGCCAGGAATATCATGTCATCCGCTGCATGGGTAGAATGTGGCTTTTGATCTGAAAAAAGGAGCCTTTCAGCATTCAACGGCAGCTCCTCTCTTTCTTTGATGATAAAACTAAGTTGCAGAATGGATTGAAAGGGGCCGGCATCGAGTCCGGAAGACTGGGCTGCGATTTCTGAATAAGGCAGATCCGCATGTTCCATCACCTCCTCCAGCAAGGCCCGTAGACGCTGTACGTGTTCCCGGAAACTTATCCCCCCATCCACCCGCATCCGCACAGGCACCATGTTCAGGAACAGGCCCATCACACCCTGCCAGCTAGTATGACGCCTTTCCGACACCGGCGTGCCGATCATCACATCTTCAACGCCCGTTAACCGGTAGAGCAGCACCTGCCACAAGCCCAGCAGCAAAGTAAAGGGCGTCACGCCCTCTCGCTGTGCTCTTGATAATACAGCATCACGGAGTGAGGCCGTAAGCGTCACACTGCAACGACCCTGACGGCCGGGCAGCGGATCCGTCACCGGCAGATCAGGCGCCAGACGCAATACCTCCGACAAGTCCGACAAGCTCCGGCGCCAATAGTCACGGCGTTGATCCGCCTCCGGACTTTTCAGCCAATCCGACTGCCACCGTCCGAAATCAGTATATCTATGCGTTATCTCTGGCAGCTCAGCCACAGATTCATCACCCCCAAATGACAGCAGACGCGCATATTCCATGAAGAATATCCGCATCGACCACTCGTCCGTCAACGCATGATGAAACGTGAAGTATAACCATTCACTACTTTCCGTATGAAGATGCAACACCCGCCAGGCAGGGCTTTCTGCCAGTGCAAACGGACGCATCCGCTCCAATTTGAGTCGTACTCGAAAGTCCTCCTCCGAGACATGCTCCGATACTAACGGTAATGCATAACCTTTTTCCGGTAATACTCGCTGCAACAGGGTTCCGTCATGCGCTTCCAGTACCGTTCGCAACACGGAATGTCTACGGACCAGTACTTGCAGTACACGTTCCACCAGTGACAACTCAACGCCTGCATCCAATGGCAACAAACGCGTCACGTGATAGGCAGAGGGCTGCGGCAGCAGGCTGTCCAGCAGCCACATCCGTCGCTGACCTGCGCTCATCGGGG
>CAJBZC010000278.1 GCA_903959965.1 uncultured bacterium | reverse complement strand
GCGAGTATGATGACATCGAATTCCATGGGGTGCATCAGAATAAAGCGGCTTCAGTGAGTTCGCAGATGATATGGCCTATCATGATGTGGGATTCCTGAATACGCGGCGTATCACTCGACGGAACATTGAAGAGGATATCGCTGAGCTCCTTCATTGCGCCGCCGGACGCACCGGTCAGACCAATGGTATGCACCGAACCGCGGCGGGCGGCTTCAAAGGCCTGCACGATATTTCTGGAATTGCCGGATGTAGAGAGTCCGACGAGTACATCTCCCGGATTACAGATGCCATCCACGAGTCTTGCATAAACTACGTCATAGCTGTAATCGTTAGCTACAGCGGTCAGGTAGGAGGTGTTACAGTGCAAGGCTTCGGCGGGGAGCGCCTTACGATCGGTATAAAAGCGACCGCTGAATTCAGCGGCAAGATGCTGCGCATCGGCCGCACTGCCGCCGTTTCCGCAGAACCAAAGCCGCTTACCGTTGCGCAATGCATCGGATATGAGGACAACGGATGCTTCAATACGTTTGAGCATATCCTCATCCTGCAGGATGTTTTGCTTAACGGATATGGTAGCCTGTATGATGGATCGGATCTTTTCGGTCATGTGTGCTGAGGTTTGATCGCAAAGAAACGAAGAAAAGAAGGACCTAACTCACTTCGTTCCCTCCCGGTAGAATGTCAGTCCGGCGGGACTGAACGCGAAAGGCCGCACTTCGCCACCGAATGCTGTCAGCGCCGCGGATACAGCATATCGGGTCGTCCCCGGGCAATAGAACATCATGAAGCCGCCACCACCAGCGCCGGAGATCTTACCGCCCAGCGCTCCGGCAGCGAGTGCCGACGCATAAATCTGCTCAATGCGGTCGTTGGAAATGTTCGCCGCCATCAGACGTTTTTGCCGGAAGCCGAAATCCAGGATTTCCCCTATCTCGTGAAGCCTACCCTGCAGGAGGGCCTCCTTCATCATCTTGCTCTGCTCCTTGAGCTGGTGCATGGCTTCGACCGAGGCAGACTTGCGTTCCGTCACATTCCGTTGTTGTTCCGTGATGATATCAGCAGAAGCCCGTGTAGTGTCGGTGTAATATAACACAAGGTTATTTTCCAGTTCATCCAGATATTGAGGCTTGATCCGCAATGGATTGACAATCACTTTATTATGATCATAAAACTCCATGTAATTTACCCCGCCGAAAGTGGCGGCGTACTGATCCTGACGGCCACCGGCCAGTCCCAGGTCAATACGCTCAATATCGTACGCATATCTGGCGATGTCGTATTCACCCATTGGGAGCTTCAGCATTTCGGCAAATACGCCAATAATGGCCACCACCAGGGTTGAGGATGTACCCAAACCGGAACCTGCCGGAGCATCTACATGGGTCGTCAACCGGAAGCCCTGCAGGGGGAAGGGACTATCCTTTTGCACCCTGTTGTACACCCCCTTGAGCAGGTCCAACTTTCCGTTCAATGGCAGTTCCGCCTGAAGTGGATGTTCTTCCCGTTCCCCCCGGTCTGCCGCCACCAGTTCGATGACCGGCCGGTCGAGCATCTCCAGGTGTGCACGCGCGTAGAGAGAGATCGTAGCGTTGAGGATGGCCCCTCCATAAAGATCGCAGTATGGACTCACATCGGTACCTCCGCCCGCCAGTCCCAGGCGCAACGGAGCCTTACTTCTGTACAGCATTTGCCAATATTTGGAGGGTGTCGTCTAGACGTTTCCAGGTATATTTCCGCTTCTCCGACCGGATATGCGGAATGAAATGATCGGCACCGATGGCATAAAACCGGAGGATGCCATCAGCGATCGATGTCGGGTCTGGTTCACATACAATGCCTACCTGGCCGTCCGGAACCATGTCTGGGAGGGCTCCGACCCGGGTTACGAGCATCGGCACCTCGAAATGATAGGCCAGGGGCGTGACGCCGCTCTGGGTGGCGGATCGATAAGGCTGTACGACCAGATCGGCCGAACAGAGATAATGCCGTACCTGACTGTCAGGGATAAAAACCGTGCGCTCGATCACCCGTTCTCCGATCTCGGGACGATCGAGCAGGGCCCGGTACTGAGCCTCATCTTCGTAGAATTCTCCGGCCACCAGCAGACGGATGCCAGCCTCCGCGATGCGGGGATCAGCCATTGCTTCAAGCAGCAGGTCCAGTCCCTTGTAACGTCTGATGAATCCGAAGAAAAGAATGATACGCCCTTCCAGAGGGAGTCCGAGTGCTGTTCGGGCTTCCGCCTGTGCGAGTGGATCTCCGAAATTATCATACAAAGGATGAGGTACGAACTGCGCGGGCTTACGATCATTAAAAAGCTTCAGGTCAGCAAGCACTTTTTCGCTCATGGTCAGGAATGCATCAACTGAAGCGACAAAGTACCGGGTGAACATGTGATCACCTGGACGTTTTTCGTGGGGAATGATGTTATCCGCGATGCAGACAACCCGGGTACCTGACGATCCACGGACAAAACGAAGGATCGTTCCCAGGGCCGGCCCCATGAAGGGCAGCCAATATCGCACAATCACCAGGTCGGGTCGCATCCTGCGCAGCATCAGACCCGTGCGGATCCAATTCAGCGGATTGACGGAATTGATACAGACACGTATGTCCAGGTCTTGGGGCGCCGGCTCTGAAGAATACTGCGTGGTGCCCGGAAACAGGAACCCGGGATATTGTAACGAAAATGTCAGAATCGTGACGCTTTGGCCGGTCAACTGAAACTGCCGGGCGAGCCGCTCGTTAAAACTGGCTAGGCCGCCACGAAGCGGGTGTGCCGGACCAATAATGACGACGGATGACATGGCGCAAAGATACAGGCTTCCCTGCTAAGCGACGAAGGCGCGGAAGCAAATGCTCCGCGCCTTCGTCGCTTAGCGATAAAAATCAATTAATCGTTGAGTTTGAGTACGGCAAGAAATGCCTCCTGCGGCACTTCCACGTTGCCAATCTGACGCATCCGCTTCTTGCCCTCCTTCTG
>CAJBZC010000277.1 GCA_903959965.1 uncultured bacterium | reverse complement strand
GCTCCCCGGGTACATAACAGCGGGCATCACAGCATCGAGGGCAATTTCTGTTCGCAGTTTGACATGTTGTTGCGCATTGTCCTCGGCTATCCGCTGGGTGATGCCGATATCATCCTCCCCTCTGCGATGATCAATCTTGTCGGGGCGGATGGATACGAGGGAGAACCGGTTTATGAGGGGCTCGAAGACGTCATGGCGATGGAACGCACGTTTGTGCACATCTATGGGAAGCGAGAGACACGGCCCGGCCGTAAGATGGGGCATGTAACCGTGCTGGCGAAAGACCGGCATGAGTTGATCCACCGGGCGGAGCGAATCCGGGAGACCTTGAAGGTAAAGGGAACGATTGTTCGATGATCAGAATATTTTAAGGTATACGTAACCGTTAGTATTTTTGATACTGTATCAATTAAATTTATCTTCTTGAATTTTTCATATTTATTTTAAGGATCTATAATCATCTTTTCATCATGACACAGCAGGACAGCAATGCTTATGAGGTTTCCAAACCTGACGTGGGCATCATCATGGGCAGCGACAGCGACATGCCGGTGATGAAGGCGGCGGCTGACCTGCTCAGGGCTTTCGACATCTCATATGAAGTCACGGTCGTTTCGGCTCACCGAACGCCGATGCGTATGGTGGAATACGCCCAGTCTGCCAGGGAACGCGGCCTGAAGGTGATCATAGCCGGCGCGGGTGGTGCGGCTCATCTGCCTGGCATGGTGGCATCTTTAACTACATTACCGGTAATCGGAGTTCCGGTCAAATCTTCCAACTCCATTGACGGATGGGACTCACTCTTGTCGATCCTTCAAATGCCCAACGGCATCCCTGTCGCCACGGTGGCGTTGAATGCATCCAAGAACGCAGCCATCCTTGCGGCCTCCATCCTGTCGATCGCAGACACTCAACTGGCGGACATGCTGGCCGACTTCAAAAAACAGATGGAAAAAGAAGTGCTCGGCAAGGCTGGTAATTTGCGTAAGGAAGGCTGGCCGAACCGGTTTGATCAATGATGATATTCCAGTATGCCTGCCCGTGTTCGCTTTATAATTGAATGTATCCAGAATACTATATAAAATTATTCATGATCAAATTTGAATAACTCGATGATCAATTCAACCATTGAAGCTGTCCGTGCCTCAATATGATCTTTATTCCAAACATCAGTGTTCATTAGTGAATCTTCTGATCCATTGATTTGATATTTGAACTTATTTAAACCAAGGCCGTTCAAATAGCCAATTTTCAGATCTTCGTTTGCGACCCGCCTTGTAGAAAGATTTTTCTTTTCACCGAATGAGCGGTTGGACAATTTCGAGTTATATGCTGACAATGTCAGATTCCCTAATTTGTGCACGCAATCATTTTGAATAGACTCAGCTTTCGCTTTGTCGCCATCAGCCAGCATATTGATCCAAGATTCCGGAATATTCTTTCCTTCGGGAAACACGTGCTCGATGGTCCAAATGTAATTTTGATTGCCACTATCACGTTTCCATAAATCCGGGGCATACTCTCTGGTGTGATGTAAACTATCAATCTTCCAAAGTAGATATCTGGTCATCCCTACATTATTCTCATAGATGGACCCATTAAGCCATTGCCTGAAAACATCCAAAGAAGATGGCTTAGCTTTTGAATTGTTCAGGTGCAGAGACACAATATCTTCAAAAGTAATGGCACCTCGCTGAACGATAATGTCATGACATTTTTCTACAATTTCAATATTAATGGCGTCTAAATATCTGGTATTCGGAACGTCTGTAATATTTCTGCGCAAATAATATTTGATCAGGAAATCGATCGTATGTGTTAGAACATTCGGGTGCGCAAGGGCATGTTGGTTGTTAAGCAGATAGAGCAGGAAGGTGTACGATGCTGCCGCACCAACCCGATTCAATTCGATAATTTTTGCATTAAAATCCTGACTGGCGGAAGGTGTCACTTC
>CAJBZC010000276.1 GCA_903959965.1 uncultured bacterium | reverse complement strand
TACAGTCATATCAGCATGTTCGCGTTGTTATCGGCCCCGATGCTGGTCGGTTGTCCGATCGAACAGCTTGATGCCTTCACCCTGAATTTGCTGACGAATGATGAGGTCATCGCGGTTGATCAGGATCCTCTGGGACGTCCGGCCAGGCTGTTGAGGGATACTGCGGGTGTGCAGACCTGGCTGAAGACCATGGAAGACGGATCGTATGTACTCGGGTTATTCCACACGGGGAACTATGGAGAGACCCCGGCCTCCTGGTTCCGATGGGGTAATGAACAGCCGGTTAGCTACCGGCTGGAATGGTCTAAGCTTGGTATGAGCGGGCGCTGGTTAATGCGTGATCTCTGGCGACAGCAGGATATGGGGATGATGAAGGAGGGCAGGACCTTCAGCATACCTTACCATGGTGTGATGCTGATTCGATTGAATCGTTCATAAATAAATATAAGCCCCGGATCGATGAACGGTCCGGGGCTTATATTTATTTATGCTGTTGTCCTGTCAGGGAAGGATCCAATTGAATTGATAATCGAGCGGGGCCTTGATGCCGGTGCGTTCCGCTACTTTACGGAAGCGTTCCGGCAGGGCCATCAGGTAGTCTCGTGCTCTTTCCGCGGCATCATTCAGGCCGGTCATATGGGCGATCTTCCATTCGTCCACCAGTCCTTCGAGGATGTCTGTGTAGTCTTTCGTTGTGTACACACCAATGCGTTGAGCCGCATCACTGAAATGATTCCAGGCGGCACCCACTTTTTCGCCCTGCTGGCGCAGGAAATGGGCTGGCATGACGATCTTTTTGCGCATCATATCTTCGAAGGCCAGCATCATCTCGCTGGGATCGACTTCGAAGATCCGGGTGATGAAATGTTTATAGGCCCTGGCATGGCGGGCTTCATCTGCTGCGATGACGCCGCAGATCCTGGACAGATGGGTGTTTCCATATTTCTTGGCGAGGGAGGCCGTCCTGCGGTGGGAAATGTTTGTTGCGGTTTCCTGGAAGGAGGTATAGACAAAGTTTCGGTATGGATCACGGGCTGTACCCAGGTCCATGCCGTCTGCGATGAGGTGTTGGGTACTGATCTCCATCTGTCGCATATTGATACGGCCTGACAGATATACGTATTTGTTGAGCAGATCTCCGTGCCGGTTTTCCTCCGCTGTCCACATTCTGATCCATTTGCTCCAGCCGGCTTCTCCCGTCTTGCCGATGCCCTCAATGTCCATCAGCCAGGATTCGTAGGTGGGCAGGGCTTCTTCGGTGATGATATCTCCTATCAGAACCACCATATAATCATATGGAAGGTCTTTACAGGACTCTCGGAGATCTCTGATATGTTCTGTGAAATTTTCCTGACTGCTGTCGGGCAGGAGGTCGGCGGGTTGCCAGTTTTCGTCGATGTTTCCGAGGAATTGGTCGATGGCCTGTTCGGTCTGTTGTGCCAGGTAATGCATCACCTCCCGGCGGGATGGGTCAAGAAGCATGTAGAAATGATCTAATGATGGTTGGGTTAGTATGTAAAGTAGGCAATTCCTCACTGCCAACCGGTTTTTGTTTATAAATACTCTATAAAATAATATGAAAGAACCGTTTTCAAGTGGATGGGCTCAGGTCGGGTCCCGGTATTGTTCGAGGAATTCCTGAAGCGACTGTCCACTTTCCAATCTCAGTTTTTTACGTAGCCGGTACCTCCCGATCTCCACGCCCCTGACCGAAATGTTCATAAGTTGGGCGATTTCCTTGGAGGCCAGATTGAGTTCGAGATAGGCGCAAAGCTTCATGTCGGTATTGCTCAATTTTGGGTGTGCCTGCCGGAGATTTCGCAGGAAGTTGCTGTTGACTTCATCGAAGTGGCTCGCGAACTTGTCCCAGCTGTCATCATTCTTTTCCACTTCGTTGATGAGCTGAAGGGTTCGTTTCAGGTCATGGGCGCCCTTTGGCGTATCACGGTAGAGACGCTGCAGGGATTCTTTCACCTTTAGCAGGGCTTCGTTCCTTTCCACCAGATGGAGGGAGGTGTCTGCCAGTTCCCGGGTTTTTAGGAGGATCTCGTTTTCCAGTTTTTCATTTTGAAGCCGGATGATCTCCTTTTCGTTCTTTTCCATTTCCAACTGATGGAGGATCTCCATCTGCCGTTGTTTTTCCTCAAATTTCAGTCGTTGCTTCAGCAGTTTCCGGCGTTGGTAGCGACTGCCGGTGACGATGGCGGCCACACCTGCTGCTATATATATAAGCCATGCCCAGACCGTCATGTACCAGGGCGGAAGGATCGTGAAGGCAAAGCCTGCCTCATTGGTTTCGGTGCCGATGCTGTTGCGGGCCTTGACCCGAAACCTGTATCTGCCAAAGGAGAGGTTTGTATAGTCCTTTTCGGTTTTTGTGGACCACTCACTCCACTTCCGGTCGTACCCGTCCAGCCGATAGCTATATTCCATGTATTCCGCTTCGGCATAGGCGGTGGCGCTGTATTCGAAATGATAGGCATCGAAGCTCCCTGGCAGGTTCGGGATGGGTTCTCTCCCATCCGGTACAATTGAGGCGGGGGAGTATCCGTCGAACAGCAGGCTGTCGGTTTTTCCGGAAGCCTTGGCGAGACTCAGCAGCAATCCGGGTTTGTTGCGTTCCGCCCGATATTTTTCGAAGTCTATGTGGATGACGCCCTTTTCCGAACCAATGAAGACGTTGCGGCCGTCATGGGCATACACATTTTCAAAACCGGAGAGGATCCTGCCACGTAGTTCGGGGAAAAACGTGAGCCCGGTTTTTCCACCTGATTTGTCAGGAGCGATCACCCCGAGGTCTTTCCCACTGCAAAACCAGATGCGGCCTTGTTCATCCTCATTCAGATATCTCACCTCCCTGTTCCCGAGCACCGAATCAAAGAAAGGGTCCGGATTGAATTTTCCGGTCGTTCCATCAAAACTAAACACACCCTTTGTGGTGCCGAATACGACCTGATTCCTGACTTTGAAAACATGGTTACCGAGGGTGGAAGGAAGCCCCTGGCGGTCTGTCATCAGTTCCGTCTGGTAAGTTTTTCGGGAGAGGTCGAGCCGGATCCGATAGATGCCCCTGTAAGGATGGGAAGCCCACATTTCCCCGTTATTGTCAAGGGTCAGAAATCGAAGGGATTCATAAGTTCCCTGCAAATCACCCATGTCCCGGAATATCCCGTCGCGGAAAGTGATGTGCCGGAGACCGCCATATGTTCCGGTGATGATATGTTCTGATGGACTGACGGGGCTGAGTGGCACAAACAACCAGCCGGGTGAATTACTGATTC
>CAJBZC010000275.1 GCA_903959965.1 uncultured bacterium | reverse complement strand
GGACGAATCCAGCGCTTTCAGATCGAACAGTTCCTGCAGCAATCTGAAATCCTTTCCGGCACCTGCCCAACGATAACGGGTGCTGTCAGGGGACGCTTTTGCCGCATACCAGGGCTGGGCGTTCACATCCAACGCATAGATTTTATCTGCAACCTCCCTGAATACCGGACCGGCGACAAGCCCTCCGTAATAGGTCTTCGCATGTGGCTTGTTGCGGATAACTACAATGCAGGAATAGCGGGGATTATCGGCTGGAAAAT
Organism: uncultured bacterium; assembly: GCA_903959965.1. Taxonomy (GTDB): domain Bacteria; phylum Bacteroidota; class Bacteroidia; order Chitinophagales; family Chitinophagaceae; genus Pollutibacter. The sequence goes on along the minus strand of CAJBZC010000275.1, from coordinate 11,474 downwards.
AACCTGCGAAGGAAGACTGATATACATGATCGTTGTATCCTTTTCTTCCATTCGCCACCTGAGCGGTACCGGTTTTCCCGGCAATGGTGTAGAGGGGACTGCGCAGGCTTTTGGCCGTGCCTTCGATGAGGACGCCCTCGAGACAGGTCTGTAGTTTTTTGTTGGTTTCAGCACTGCAGATGCTTTCCTTCATTACTTCAGGCACGAAACTGCGTATTTCCTGACCATCGCGCAGAATGTCGTTGACCAGGTAAGGCTTCATCATGCGTCCGCCATTGGCGACAGCATTGTACAGCATGAGGGTGTGGAGCGGTGTGAGCTTGACGTTGTATCCGAAACTGAGCCAGGGCAGGGAGCTGGCGGACCAGCTGCGGGTACCCGGGGTTTGTATGACGGTCTTGGTTTCACCGCGCAGTCCGAGTCCGGTGGGCTGGTGAATCCCCAGTTTTTTAATGTGTTCCACGAATCTCATGGGACTGCCTCCATAATGCGTCATGGCCAGTTTGGCCATCCCCACATTGGAGCTGAGTTCGAACGCCTGTTTGACGGTCACATTATTCCTGCCGTGGCGTTCACTGTCCCGTACCGTTCGGCTGCCTACGCGCCAGCTGCCTTTTTCCAAATCCACAGTTGTTTCAGGCGATACCAGGCCGTCTTCGAATACCGCGAGCATGGTGACCAGTTTAAAGGTCGATCCCGGTTCGGTGCCGGTGATGGCGTAATTCATGTCCTCATAATAGGTGCCGTCGGGTTGTCTGCCGAGATTGGCGATGGCCTTGATCTTTCCGGTTTTGACTTCCATGACGATGCAGGTTCCGTAGGTTGCCTCACGAGCTTCCAGCTGGCGCAGCAGGGCCTGGTGAGCTATCTCCTGCATGTTGATGTCGAGGGTGGTGCGGATGTCTTTGCCATTTTCCGGCTCAGTTTCAGATCCCTCCACCGGAACATAGGCGCCGCCAGAAATCCGACGTACCAGCCGACGGCCCCGGACGCCGGTCAGGACATCATCATACGCGAGTTCAAGTCCGACATTCTTGTTGATGATGCGCCCGCGTGCATCGACATATGATCTGGACAGACCAATGGTCCGGTTGGCAAGCAGTCCGAAGGGCGTAAGCCTTTTCTCCCGGTCCTCGAAGATGAATCCGCTTTTATTCCGTCCGTCGCGCACCAGCGGGAATTCACGCAATGCCTGGTATTCCCTGAAACTGATGTTTCTCTTAAGCAGGTGATATCGTTCCTTCTCCCTGAAGCCCTGCTCCAGATCGCGGCGATATTCAGCGGAGGATCTGTCATTGAACAATTCAGCGAGACGAATGCTGAGGGAATCTGCATGCTTACGGAAGCGTGCGCCGGATTTCTCCCGGAGGCCCTGGGCGCCGAAGTCGATGCGGACGTCGAAGAAGGGAATCGATGAACTGAGCATACTGCCATCTTCACTGAAGATCGTTCCGCGGTCAGCATCGAGCTCCTGATACTGAAGATGGATGCTGTCGCTCAGATTTTTCCAGTAATCCCCTTCGACCTGCTGTATGTATGCAGCTTTGCCGATGATGAAGAGACTGAAGATCAGCATACCCAGGAATACCAGGTAACCCCTCCACAATATGTCCTTCTTGATTTCCAATCGGCTTGTTTTTTATTAATTCGTCTATCTTTCGAGTGTGTCTTTCAGTCTGACGGGCGGAACTGTTATCTCTTTCAACCCCAGGCCTTCCACCGCCCTGACCACTTCACTTTGCTTTTGCAGATACATCAATTCGCTCTTCACCGTCTTATATTCATATTGCAGATCGCGGATCTCTGCGGCAGTGCGGTTTATCTCCTTGATCTTCTTTTCGGCGAAGTGACCGTTGTATATGTATAGTCCCATCAGGAGCGCTGCAAACAGGAAAAAGGGAATGTTGGCTACCAGCCACCGCTGATTGAACAGCCTGCTTCCGAGCGCCGGTCTGCTGCGCTCCTCCGCTTGTTCAACTGCGGGCTCGTTATTTATTTCCGGTTCCATGCCCCATTTGTTATTTAACATTTTTCCGCCACCCGAAGCTTTGCGCTTCTGGCGCGGGGATTGGCCCTGGTCTCTTTTTCCGTCGGCAGGACCGGCTTTTTATGGACCGTCCTGAACGGAGGGTCGGGTCGTGTTCCGAAGATTTCATCCCTTGACACGGTACCGACGGCTCCCTCCTTGAAAAAATGCTTCACGATGCGGTCTTCCAGGCTGTGGAAGGTGATGATGGCCACCCTTCCTCCGGGCCTCACGATTGAAGTCAACTGTGAAAGCATTTCTTCCAGTGCTCCGAATTCATCGTTGACGGCGATCCTCAATGCCTGAAAGACCTGCGCGAAATATCGGTGCGGGTTTCCCTTCACCACTCCCTGCAGAGCATCCATGAACTGCTTCACCGAATGCATCGACTGGGCAGCTCGGGTATCCACGATCGTGCGGGCCAGCGTCTTTGCATTGGTGACCTCTCCGTAGCGTTCGAAGATGCGATGAAGCTCCTCTTTGGAGCTTTCTTTCACAAGCTGTGCCGCGGTAAGCGACTGCCTGCGATCCATCCGCATATCCAGGGCGGCATCAAAGCGAATGGAGAAACCACGTTCTCCCTCATCGAACTGATGCGAACTCACGCCAAGATCTGCCAGGACACCATCCACCGGCATTGCCTTGTGGAGCCGAAGGAAGCGCTCCACATGCCGGAAGTTATGAGGCACGAAGGTCAGCCTCGGATCATCCGGCAGGTTGCGTCGGGCATCTTCATCCTGGTCGAAGGCGATAAGCCGGCCTTTTGGTCCGAGACGCTCAAGCATTCCCCGACTGTGTCCGCCACCGCCGAAGGTCAGATCGACGTAAACGCCGGCCGGTTCGATGGAGAGCGCATCGAGCGCTTCTTCCAAGAGCACCGGCACATGATATTTTCCGGCATCATTTGCAGAAAGCGTTTCCTCCATGCACGGGGGTTTGAACGGTCGTCAGAGTCCGGGCGGCGCCATGACCTGGGCGGCCAGATCGCTGAACGCATCCGGTGAAAGCGTATCAAAGAGCTGCTGGTAGGTCGATTTCGACCATATTTCTATCTTATTGACGGCAGAGACCAGTACGATGTCCTTTTCCAGGCCTGCATGCTCCATCAGATTTTTGGGTATCAGCATCCTGCCCGCCGAATCCAGGTCCATGGCAATGGCACCATTCAGGAAGAACCGGCGGAACTCCCGGACCTTGGGATCGAAGTCATTCAGTTTACTGATGCGTTCAAAAAGGGGTGTCCAGCTCGACATCGGGTAAATCGTGAGGCATTTTTCAAAGCCACGGTTGACCACAAAGTGGGAACCCTCGTCCTCCGGAAGCTGTTTTTTTATGCCAGCCGGGAGGAGGAACCTACCTTTGGGGTCTAAAGTGGCCTCGTATTCACCCAGAAAACCTGTCATTTACAATAGATTAGGAGAGTTTATCCCTTTATTGACACAAAATAACACATTTTCCCACTTTCGCCGGAGAAATGGATGTTTAATTTTTTTCCACAATGGGAAGTCCCGTGAATATTGCATTTCGGGGATTATCCCCGTTTTACCTGTGCATAGCCTGTGAATTAAAGTGGAAAAAACGTGGATATCCCTAAATCCAGCCTGCGTTTAGCTGTTTTGGGGTAAAAAAGAGACGTAAAAGCTTCGGAATATGGATCCCAGAGACATTCGGATCGAGGATTATCAATATGATTTGCCTGCGGATCGGATCGCGGCACATCCGCTGCCTTCAAGACACGATGCCAGGCTGCTGATTTATCGTGGCGGGGTAGTTGCTGAAGACATTTACCGGAACGCAGGCTTGTACGTACCTGCGGGTTCGTTGATGGTGTTCAATGATACGCGCGTACTGAGTGCCCGTATCCCATTCCGTAAACCCAGCGGAGGGGCCATTGAGGTTTTTCTATTGGGCCCCCCGGCCGACAAGCCGGGAGGCATGAGTGAGTTGCTGTCTTCCTGCGGGGTCGCGGAATGTGTCTGTATGGTCGGCGGCGCATCTAAGTGGAAAGCGGGGCAGGTCCTTGAACGGACTTTCGGCCCGGGCTCCGGGCTCCGATTGACGGCATCTCTGATCGGCAGATCGGACGATGGCTATCTAATCCGTTTTGAATGGTCGCCCGCTGAACGTTGTTTTTCAGAACTACTGGCCCTGGCCGGGGAGATACCGCTCCCGCCCTACCTCAACCGTTCGGCGGAGGTGTCTGACCGGTCTCGTTATCAAACCGTTTATGCCCGGGAAGAGGGGTCGGTGGCGGCGCCCACGGCCGGACTCCATTTCACGGAAGAGGTGTTCGAAGCGCTGGACCATCGGGGCATTGGCCGGGCATTTGTGACATTACATGTAGGAGCCGGTACGTTCCGGCCAGTGAAATCGGCGCAGATGTCAGGGCATCTGATGCATGAGGAATACCTGGACGTGTCAAAGGATATGATCATGCGACTGCGTGCGCATTCCGGCATGGTTTACGCGGTAGGCACGACTTCCCTGCGTACCCTGGAGAGTCTTTACTGGATGGGCCGTCGCCTTCACGCAGACGGGGTGGATACCTATGAAACCATGCCTGAAGTCGGACAATGGGAACCTTATGATATGGCGGCAAGGGAAGATGATGCACCGACAAAGGAGCACGCACTGGATGCACTGATCAGATGGATGGATTGGCAGGGGCGGGATCGGGTGGTGACGAAAACGGGACTGCTCATCGCTCCGGGATACCGGTTCAGGATCGTGGATGGTTTGTTTACGAATTTCCATCAGCCCTCATCGACCCTGTTGTTGCTGGTGGCCGCCATGGCAGGACCTGGATGGAGGGACATATACGATCATGCATTGGCTCAAGGCTACAGGTTCCTGAGTTATGGTGACGGGAGCCTGATCCATCGTTGTGATCATTCGGTAATATAACCCTTAAACATTTCGGGGAAAGTCGATGGTGAACACGCTCCCCTTGCCAAGGTTACTTTCCGCCTTGATCCTGATTCGGTGGGCATCAGCGATGGATTTTACATAGCTGAGTCCGATCCCAAATCCTTTTACATTATGAACATTGCCGGTATGGGCCCGGTAGAACCGCTCAAAGATCCTGGCAAGGGTCTCTTTATTCATACCGATGCCGTTGTCTTCGACCCGGATCCGTATTTGTTTCTTGAAATCTCGCGCAGTGATGATGATGGCAGGTGGAACTGCCTGCCGATGATATTTGATGGCGTTATCCACCAGATTGTTGAACATATTGGTGATCAGTCGCTCATCAACCATGACGATATCATCTGTGCATTCGATTCTTAAGTCCAGGGTGCCGCCATCTTCCTCGAGTTTGAGTTTGAAACGGTCCCGTATGGTTGTCAGTAGCTCCTGCAGTGAAACCCTGGTCTTTTTGAGATGAATCCCATCGCGGTCCATCTGGGCTTCATCCAGGATGATCTGCACCTGCTGATCCATCCGGTCATTCTCGCTTTTGATCATGTCTGTCAACTCATTGCGCTGTTCCGCACTGCTGGCTATGGATTCATTCCGGAGCAGGTCCGCGGCGAGTCCGATGGTTGAAATCGGAGTTTTCAGCTCATGGGTCATGTTGTTGATGAAATCCGACTTGATCTCGCTGAGTTTTTTTTGATGGAGCAGCGTCCTGAAAGTGATCGTAAATGCCGCGATGATGATGATCGTGAATAGAAGCAGACCCGCTATCAGGGAATGCATGGAGCGGATCACATATTCCTTGACATCACTGATGACGACGATGAGTTGTTCGTTCGGTACCAGGTTTTCCGTATCACTGCCAGCGAGAGCGGAGAGGTCCCATGCGGAAATACGATTATGCAGGGTGTCTGTCATGGCCTGCTCAAATCGCTCATCGAAGCCTGGAGAAGCCATCTCGTATCCATTGGTGCTGCTGGCATATGCGATGGCGAATTCGAATTTTGTACTGGGCTGCCCGGCTTTTATGAACGCATTCCTGAGTTTTCGCTGGATGTCCGGCATCGTATACCGATGCGCTACGCCCGGTCGAAACAGCGGCGAGAAAGGATCACGCTTCCAGTCGGACATGAGACTGGGGGGCGGAACGAAGAGATGCTGACTTTTGTCTTCCACCAGGTCCTTGACCACTTTATAGATCTCTTCATCCTGCCGCTCCATCACCTGCTCCTTTTTTTTGGAGAGCATGTTCTGGAAGAGTGACACCTGAATGACGATGATCCCTACCAGGGACAGGGATATCAGGATCGTGATGAGTGGAATCGCTTTTTTCACGGCATGTAAATGTACGCACGGATGAGCAGGTTGATGCCAATCGAACTGCATATTAACCCCGCATTTGGAAAGCAGGGGAAGTTTTGTTTAATTTATACAGCCTCAAAATGCTTTAAATATTAACACACTTTACATTGATTTAAGTCTTAACTTACATATATGTACAATCCCGAACCTGGCATGCTGCTCATTGCGGAGCCATTCTTAAAAGACCCGAATTTCACCAGGTCGGTTGTGCTGCTTTGCGAGCACAAGCCCGAAGGCAGTTTCGGACTGGTGCTGAACAGAAAGACCAAACATACCCTGGAGGATTTGATTCCAGAGCTGGTGGGCATGAAAAACGTCGTCAATGATGGCGGTCCCGTTCAGCGGGATACGCTTCATTTCATTCATCAGTTTCCGGTAGAGATACCGGGCGGCACTGAACTACGGGATGGAATCTTCTGGGGTGGCGACTTTGAATTGGCGGTCAGGCTGATCAAATCGGGCCAGGTCGATGGTCGTCAGTTCCGATTCTTCATCGGTTATTCGGGATGGACAGAGGGCCAGCTGGATGCTGAAATTGCAGAGCGGAGTTGGCTGGTAGCGCCCGGTTCCCGAAAGCTCATCTTCCCGAGAAACGCCACGGAAGTATGGAAGAACAGTCTCCTCGAAATGGGCGGAGAATACGAAATGCTCGTCAATTTCCCGCTTGATCCCACGCTGAACTGATGCTTCAATCCGTTGCTCTTTTCCTGGTTGAATAAAACCGGAGGAGCGATTAGTCAGGTCAATGGGTAACACTTATCCTTCCGTAGATCTGACCCGCGTCGAGAATATAGTGATAAAGATCCCCAGCAGTGCTACCAGCGCCAATCCCCATGAAAGTGTGCTTGCATCTGCAATCAACCCGATCACGGGTGGTCCGATCAGGAATCCGGTAAACCCGATGGCACTCACGCTGGCAAGTGCGGCTGCCGGAGACATGTCTCCCGACCGGCCGGCGATCATGTATGCGATGGGGATGACGGAGGAAACACCCAATCCAACGGCGGCGAATCCTGCGATCACGGCGGCTGGAACGGGCCATAACAGCGCGAGACTGAGTCCTGCGGTTATAAGCAATCCGTTTGACATCAGTGTTTTGCGATATCCTAGGGCTGCAATGATCCGGTCGCCGGCCAGTCTTCCAAGTGCCATGGAGAGGGTGAATGCGACATATCCTGTTGTACTGATTCCGGAGGGATCATTCAGAGTCTGTCTGTAGTAGAGTGAACTCCAGTCAGCCATGGCTCCTTCCGCCATGGTATTACAGAAACAGATGATGCCGAGTAGCCATAGGGCGGAGGTCGGCCATTGGAATACTCTTCTGTCAGGCTGCTTTTCAGGATCCTTCAACAGTCGCTGCATCAGGAACAGGCCGGGGAGTACACTGATCAATCCCACGACCATGAAATGCAGGGACGTGGTCCATTCCATTCGCAGCGTCCATCCGCCAAAGGCGGCACCGGAGAGTGCGCCGAAGCTCCACTGAGCATGAAGTCCCGACAAAATAGGCTTTTGGCGGGCGGTCTGCACGGTCAGGCCCTGCGTATTCATGGAAATATTGAGAAAATCCCCGACAAATCCAAAGAGGAAAAGGGTGATGGAAAGCATCGTCACGCTGCCTGCAAGGGACAGCATGATGAGCAGGCTGGCGTACAGGATGAGGGAAACCGTGGTGACGATTCGACTTCCCAACTGATGGATGACCCAGCCTGCGACAGGCAATGCCAGGATCGAACCCAGCGGGAGCATGAATAACAGTGCACCCAGTTCTCCTTCATCCAGGTGGAATGCATCCTTGATGGAAGGAATCCTCGCCGCCCAGTCGGCGAAAATAAATCCGCAGATGAAGAAGCACAGGGATACGGTTCTATGTGCCTTGATCGACAGGTCTTTGGTCATCAGTGTCGTTGTTGATCATCGAATGTCGGCGGATCCGCTAGTATGTCTGTATGACAAAGGGTCATCGTTGGACGATGACCCTTTGTTCAAGCAAATAGATTTGTACGTTTTTTAAAATTACTGCTGGGTGGCGCCTTCCACGAGCACGGACACCCGATTATCGAGTACTTCGATGAATCCGCCCGAAATGTCAAACCGGGTGTTGTTATTACCAGATTTGTCTAGCAACACCTTTATGGATCCCTTTCCGAGGGCGCTGACCAGGAGAGCATGTTTCTCCAGCACCTCGAAGGAACCGGAGATGCCCGGCAGTTGGATGCCGTAGATCTCTCCGCTATAGAGTTTCTTTTCCGGAGTAAGTATCTCGAGTTGCATGATAGATGTTTAGTGTGCGATGCCTCAGCCTTTGGCAGCGGCCAGCATTTTCTTTCCTTTCTCGATGGCGTCTTCGATGTTGCCTACCAGGTTGAAGGCTGCTTCAGGGTATTCGTCAACTTCTCCGTCCATGATCATGTTGAAGCCGCGGATGGTGTCTTCGATGCTCACGAAAACGCCTTTCAGACCGGTGAACTGTTCAGCGACGTGGAAAGGCTGACTGAGGAAGCGCTGCACGCGGCGGGCGCGACTTACGGTCAGCTTGTCTTCGTCGCTCAGTTCATCCATACCCAGGATCGCGATGATGTCCTGCAGTTCCTTGTAGCGCTGAAGGATCAGTTTCACGCGGTTGGCGCAATTATAGTGCGCTTCACCAACGATCAGCGGGGTGAGGATCCGTGAAGTGGAGTCGAGCGGATCCACGGCGGGGTAGATACCGAGGTCAGCGATCTTCCGGCTCAATACCGTCGTGGCATCGAGGTGGGCGAAGGTAGTAGCCGGTGCCGGGTCGGTAAGGTCATCTGCCGGAACATACACGGCCTGAACGGAGGTGATGGAGCCGTTGCGGGTGGAGGTGATGCGTTCCTGCATCAGACCCATCTCGGTGGCGAGGGTGGGCTGATAACCTACGGCGGAGGGCATCCGGCCGAGCAGTGCAGACACTTCGGAACCTGCTTGTGTGAATCGGAAGATGTTATCTACGAAGAACAGGATGTCCTTTCCTTTACCTTGTCCGTCGCCGTCACGGAAATATTCGGCGATGGTCAGACCGCTGAGGGCCACACGGGCGCGGGCTCCGGGGGGTTCGTTCATCTGACCGAACACGAAGGTTGCCTTTGATTCCTTCAGACCTTCCATGTCCACCTTTTCGAGATCCCATCCCCCTTCTTCCATGCTGTGTTTGAAGTCGTCGCCGTATTTCATGATGCCGGCTTCGATCATTTCACGGAGCAGGTCATTTCCTTCGCGGGTACGCTCACCCACGCCGGCGAATACGGAGAGACCGCCATATCCCTTGGCGATGTTATTGATCAGTTCCTGGATGAGTACGGTTTTACCTACCCCTGCGCCACCGAATAGACCGATCTTACCACCCTTTGCGTAGGGTTCGATGAGGTCGATGACCTTGATTCCGGTAAAAAGCACTTCTGTGGCGGTGCTGAGGTCCTCGAACAACGGTGGTTTTGCGTGAATGGCGCGGCCGTTCTCCTTTGAGACAGCGGGCAGTCCGTCGATCGGGTCACCTGTCACGTTGAACAGGCGGCCGTTGATGCCTTCGCCTGTGGGCATGGCAATGGCTTTTCCGGTGTCTGTCACCAGCGTACCTCTTACCAGGCCTTCGGTACCATCCATGGCGATGCAGCGAACGCTGTCTTCACCCAGGTGCTGCTGCACTTCGAGGACCAGCTTCTCGCCGTTTTCCTTCTTCAGTTCGAGTGCGTTGTAGATTTCAGGCAGTTGTCCTTCGAAATGTACATCCACCACCGCACCGATGATCTGTTTGATTTTACCGTTGTTGGCCATAGTATGAGATATGAGGTGATTTTTTCAATCGTGGCGCAAAGGTAAGCACGTAAAAAGAGATAAAAAAGCCTATTTGAGGAATGAAAAAACCGAAAAGCGGGGTTTTTTCCACTTTTCGGGTTTTAGGGTTGTTGAATAAGGCGGTCAGGATAGCCAGGGATAGACCATTGCAGCCAGGATTCCGCCCAGGGCAGGGCCCAGGACGGGTACCCATGCGTATGCCCAGTCGGATCCGCCTTTGCCCCGGATGGGGAGGATGGCGTGCACAATCCGGGGTGCGAGGTCGCGGATCGGGTTGATGGCGTATCCTGTTGGTCCGCCGAGGCTTAGGCCCATGGCCAGTACCAGCAGTGCCACGGGCAGGGCTTTGAGGGAGCCCAGGCTGGCGTCCGGTCCCTGTATGAACAGAATGGACAGAACAAACACGAAGGTGGCCAGGGTTTCGGTGAGAAAATTTGAGGGTAGGTGGCGGATGGCCGGTTCGGTGCAGAAGCAGGCGCGCTTCAGGCCGGTTTCTTCCGTCAAGTCGAAATGCTGACGGTAAATGATCCAGACGAGCAGTTGTCCGATGACGGCGCCGGCAAACTGAGCCGCTACATAAACCGGTACCTGCGCCCATTCGAACTTTCCGAGGGCCGCGAGTGCCAGTGTAACAGCGGGATTCAAGTGTGCACCGCTTGCATCGGCAGATGCATAAACGCCGACGAATACAGCCATACACCAGCCGAGGGTGATGACGATCCAGCCACCGTTTTGACCTTTTGATCCTTTGAGTAAGGTGTTGGCGACAACGCCATTTCCGAATATGATGACCAGTGCGGTACCGATCACTTCTGCCAAATGTGGGGACATGCGGGATTGTTTTTTAGGAAGATATGCAAAAGGGTATAAACGACAAAGAGGCTCTGTCGAGCCTCTTTGAGAAAATTATGATCATTGGAATCAGAACACGTCATCGTCGTCATCGAATCCGCCGTTATCATCAAAGAGTCCCATGTCCTTGAACTCATCATCGATCGAAAAATCGTCATCATCCGCGGCTTTTTTGCCTCCGGTCGTTTTACGGGCTTTGGATTTGGGGACATCGAACTCGTCGAAATCAGGATCCCAGTTATCCTCCTCTTCCGGTTTCTCCCAATCATCAACGATATCATCCGCTTCTTCATCATCGTCTTCATCGGAAGATGCTTTCTTCTTGGAGGACGCCGTGGATTTGGCCACGCCACTCTTCTCCGGCTTCTCTTCATCGAGCAGCTCGTCATCCTCGTCATCTTCCTGTTTAGCGGATTCGGCGGGCGATTTCTTCGTGGCGGACTTCTCAGCGGGAGTCGCGGATTTCTTCGCCGGCGTCTTCTTTGGTTTTTCAGCTGTG
>CAJBZC010000274.1 GCA_903959965.1 uncultured bacterium | reverse complement strand
GCCGTTTTACTCGCGGCCAATGTTATCCTGCTTTTCATGCTTTTTCGGAAGACAGAAAAGCCTGTGGAAAGGAGACCCACGGCTTTCGCCCAGATGGTCCGTGGGCTCGGGTTGGATACCGCGCAGCAGCTGATTTTCAAGCAGCGTAAGGACAGTTTCATGAAGTCCATGAAACCTGTTTGGGATGATATCCGGAAATCCAAATACGATTTGTATCTCCAACTGCAGGATGTGAATACACCGGATTCTGTCATAGAGAGACTGACAGCTGTCATTGGTCAAAAAACCATGGTCTCCGAGGAAATGCAGTTCAAACATTTCCGGGAACTCAGAAACGTCTGCACTGTTGAGCAGCAGGCCCGATTCGATACGCTGATTCCGCCGTTGATCTCCCGTTACCGCCACAAGCCCCAAAGTAAAACAGCCGTTGGTCAATAACTGAGCATTTATTACTCACGCTTCGTTTCGGGAAACATCCCATCTCATGGGCATACTTAGGATGGGCAGGTCTATCTTATCAAACAGCTTTCCGGATTCGCTCCCCAGCATCCACTGATCCAGCCAGGTATGTTTATGTGGAAAAACAACCAGCAGATCAATATTATGCGCTGCTGCATAGTTTGAGATCAGTGCACTCAGAGATAAGTGACCCGGGTGTTCCAGGATAATCATAGAAACACCCAGTGCCTGTCTCCACCCGATTTTTATCTTTTCATCTTCTTCCCCGGCGATTTCATTGCTGACTGTCACATGCAGCACACTCAGGTTCGCCTTCAATGCTCCTGCAAATCCGGTCAGGAACTGCAACCCTCTTTGATCCGGAAGCTCGGACAGATCTGTGCATATCAGGATTTGCTTGATCCGGGGAGGCAGCACCGCCTGTTCCGGGACACATAACACAGGAACGGGCGGATGCGTCAGTAAATGACGACCGGTACCCGAGGATGACCAGACTGTTGATTTATTCCCGGGTAAATGTCCGGTGATGATCAGGTCTGCAGGCCACTTCTTTGCCCGGTCAGCTACTGCCCTGAAAACTCCGCCCGATACCACTGAAACATTAGTGTCAAAATGGTACGCGCCTCGGTTTTCCTCCATAAATGTCCACAGGTTCTGTTCGATGGAACTTACTACGGCATCATGATCCTTCAGCCATATGCCCTCTTCTTCCACCGCCGCCACCGGGAGGTCGAATACATGCAAGAGTTCAAGTTTCGCAAAGAAATGCCGATTCAATTCAAATACATAACGGAGCATCCGGGCAGAAGCAGGAGAGATATCCGTCGCCAGCAGAAAGTGCATTTTCATGGTTTAGGTTTGTGTCACCCTAAGGTAGACTTGCGGCTAGGGTATTCCGCATGAGTGCGGTCAGCCCGGTGTCTGACATGGATCATCACCGTGTTAAAGCATGGCTGGATTGTATATATTGAGGCTGGGGCGAGACTACGTCCGTGATCATTCGCAATGAATGAGTGGCAATCCTGCCTGGCTCGTTCTGCCCTGATTCGTCTGTTTCACCGGACTTAGGGCTGTACGCCGCTTTCCATGGGTTCCATCCTTCGGCATGCGCTGACGAACGGCATTGTCCTGTTGCTGCTGGGAAGTCTGCTGATCGGGATCGTGGCGGATTCCAGGCAGGCGGAGGGCATACGTCCGTTCACGACAGACATCTTCAAGGGATTTCTGGCCATTTTTCTGCTGGAGATGTGGAAGGTCATTGCCCGCAGGCATGCCGCTTTTCTTTGCGATCATCCAGACCTATTCCTAAAAATCGAAAGGCGCAAAACATTGAGTTTTGCGCCTTTCGATTTTTAGGGACGATTTTCACTTATTGAATGAAGAGCGTTCTGCTGATGATCTTGTCGTTCACCTTGGCTTCCACCCTGTAGATGCCCTTCTGGGAAATCTGCAGCGGGATATGCAGTTCGCGGCCTGTCAGCGTCATCTGGGGCGATTTGTAAACTACGGATCCGGAGGCATTGGTGATGGTGATCAGGATCTTTGCCGTGCGAACCGTCGGCAGGACGATGGCAACCGAGAAAGGCCCGGTGCTGGGGTTCGGATACAGTTTCATGAACAATGAGTCCTCCGGCTTAACCAGGGTGCCTACCGAGAGTTCGAACTTCCTCACGCCCGGTGTCCAGCAGACCTTATCATCGCTGGTTTCAACACTGTAAACCCCAACCTTTCGTGTCCTCAAGACGCTGTCGGTACTGAAAAGTTGACCGTTCACATACCAGCGGGTATAGGGAGCCGGCGGCCTGACCCGGAGGGTTGAATCGCGATATACGATCTCCGAGGGCGTGCGCGTGTTGCGTACGAACTTGACGGTCGCAGACTTGGAGAAGCAACCCAGGGCGCTGCTCCCGACTTTTACCATAAGTGTTTGAGTGTTTCTCACGTAAGTGTAGGGAGTGGTATCCCCGTTAGACCAAATATAGGAGCGGAACTCCCCGTTGCTGACCCGAACTTTTATCATAGAATCCCGGAAGCAGTGCACATCCGTTCGTATTTCGCTGATAATGGGCTGGAAGGCGCGAATCACATCGCAATTGGACAGCACGGGTCGGATGAATTCGAAGGTTCCCAGGGATGCGACCAGTCCTTCGGACTGCACCATGACCAGTCCACTGGCACCTTCACCGACGTAGGCTGCCACGGTGGTATCATTCAGCACCTGGAAGCTGGCTGCGGCGATTCCTCCGAATTTTACAGCCTTCACCAATTTTAGGTTTTTTCCGGTGATAACGACCTTGGTTCCGGTGGTGCCAGACTTAGGTTCAAACTTTCGGATTTCTGGTTTGGCCGCCTGCTGCTGAACAAAGGTGAAATATCCGAGCGTATCTTCCCCGCCTGGATTGTTCACCTGTATGACGCCGGAGGCTCCGGTGCCCACCGTTGCCTTGATGAGGGAATCATTGACTATGGTAAAGGAAGCTGCCAGTACGGAACCGAAACGGACCTTGGTGGCGTTCCCGAAATTCTTTCCCACGATCATGACCTGAGTTCCTGAGGTGCCAGTGGCAGGTTCGAACCTCCTGATATCGGGGGGAGATGTCTGTGCTTGCAGGCCTTGCGCCAGGAGGCCAAGCATTAGCGCGGAGTAGAGTTTCATTTCATGCAGCTTGAATTGTTCAGTATAAAACTATTCTTTTTTATTCTAAAGTGTGAATAGCTTTTAGATCCCGTTCTTTTTTCAGGGTTTAAGAAGATTATAAAATATGTTTAATCGGTCGTAAAGTCGTTTGGGCGGTTTCGGCGGAGATCATTTCTTTACAAAACTGATTATAATCATCTAATACCCTGAATCCTGTAATCTGCGGAACAGCTGTTTAATTAATTTAGGGCATGAGATGTTGCTTAGTATCTTTTTTTCTGGTCTTTTTTTTCAGTGGATTCGGTCAGACAGGTCCTATCCAAACGATTCGGGGGATGGTGGTGGAGCGTTCGATTGGGGCGCCCTTGGCTGGAGCTACGATCTCCCTTGGGGCCATTGGTCGCATGGTGACGGCAGATAGTCTCGGTCATTTCAGATTGGATGCCGTTCCTGTCGGCAGGCAGGTGATTTCTGTTACGCATGCCGGCTTCAGACCGGTGACTCTGTCAAATTTGATGCTCGAGTCGGGCAAGGAGGCGGTGTTGACGATCGAAATGGAGGAGATTGCGTTCCGGGAGCGTGAGATTGTCATAAAGGGCAGGCCGGATAAATCCAGGCCATTGAATGAGATGGCGTTGGTCAGTGGTCGCATGTTCAGTGTGGAGGAAACCCGCCGGTTTGCCGCAGGCCTGAATGATCCGTCGCGTATTGCCACAGGGTTTGCCGGTGTGCAGTCGCAGGGTGACGCCAATGCGCTGATCATACGGGGGAACGCGCCCAATGGACTGCTGTGGCGCGTGGAAGGTGTGGATGTTCCCAACCCCAACCATTTTGCCCGGGTGGGTACTTCCGGCGGTGCCATTTCGATTTTGAGTGCGCAGTTGCTGGCTAATTCGGATTTTTTTACCGGGGCCTTTTCATCCGAATACGGCAATGCGCTGGCGGGAGTGTTCGACATCCGCTTGCGAAAAGGTAACAAGGAGAAGCGGGAACATACCCTGTCTGCAAGCACTATCGGGCTAGATGCGGCGACGGAAGGCTATTTCAAAAAAGGCTATGGTGGATCCTATCTGATGAACTACAGATACGGGTTCCTTACCCTGATGCAGAAAATCGGATTCGACATCGGCGATGCACCCACTTCCTTTCAGGACTTTTCCTTCAATATTCATCTGCCCACCCGGAAGGCGGGAGAATTCTCCATTTTCGGTTTTGCCGGATCGAGCCAACAGGAAGAGACGCCGGATCGTGATCCGGCCGCATGGGCGTCAAACCGCGCACGCAGGAACGGTTGGCTGGACCAGTCTCGCACCGCCGCGACCGGCCTGACGCATAGTTTAAGGATCGGGCGGCGTACGCTGGTTCGAAGTATTTTAAGTCTTAATGGATATGATTATCGCGAAAAAGACAGTCGCATAGAACGTTTCGATGGCCCATTGATCATTGGTCGCGATAATCGTTTTGCTGAGGTGAATTCCGTTGCCTCTGTAACGGTCACGCATAAACGAAATTCAAGGCATCTTTACCGGACGGGTGTCTATCTGACCAGAAAGGGGTTCGACCTTGTGCAGCGCGACTGGGCCAACAATGCATTACAGGTTAGGGTGAAGGATGAAGGGCATACCCTGTTGGCCAATGGTTTTACACAATGGAAATGGACGCCATCGGAGCGGTTTTCCTTTGTCGCCGGTCTTCATGGCCAGCATCTCAGACTCAATGGAAGCGGTACGGTGGATCCCCGTCTTTCAGCCCGGTGGGTATTACGCCAGGGTCGGTCTGTTTCCGTCGGACTGGGCCATCATGCACAGATACAGCCTCTCGGAAATTATTTCGCCAGGGTGAAGGTGGGCACGGATACGATTCAGCCGAACCGGAACATGGGGATGAGCCGATCGCTGCATTTGGTGTTGGGCTATGGCATTCGTTTTGGAGAACAATGGAATCTCAAAGCAGAGGCCTATTATCAGTATCTGCATTCCATTCCAATTACCGCCGGTAGACCCACTACGTTCAGTATGATCAATCAGGACGACAACTATGTCATTGACGCACTCGTGAATAACGGGAAGGGCAGAAATCTGGGTATGGAACTTACGCTGGAGCGATTTTGGACGGATCAGTTTTATTTTCTGACGACCGTCAGTCTCTACAATTCGCGTTATCTTCCTTCCGACGGCGTATGGCGAAACACCCGTTTCAATTCGAATGCGATGACCACGACCCTGCTCGGAAAGGAATGGACGATCAAAGATCGGAAGAGCGTCGTGTAGGGAAAGAGT
>CAJBZC010000273.1 GCA_903959965.1 uncultured bacterium | reverse complement strand
GAATGATACAACGATCACTGCTCGATCATCGGGGATGGTCAGGCTGAAATTACCTGTCGCATCCGTCAATACGCTGGTGGATGCTCCCTTCAGGGTGATGCTGGCACCGGAAAGGCCGGCACCCGTGGCCGCGTCCGTAATACGACCCCGGAGGATTCGTTCGAAATGTTCAGGCGCACGGGTGTCGGCCAATTCCGCCCGGAGGGAGGTTACCGACGCACCCATGAAACCCGCCAGGAGTCCGCATGCTAACATGCAGGCACGCAAGGCTGTGATTTTTCTGGTCATCTGTCTGGTTTTGGTTGGAAATGAAATACAAAAATTTGCAATCGTTGTGATCTGAATGTAAATCCTGTGTTAGTATATGGTTATCAATGCTGAATCGTTTTCCTTGGCAAATGCAAACTTAACAATTCGTTCAGATAAGAAACTTATGGATTTATCCCCAAACAGTGAAGCCTGCAATTATCCAACAGATCGGACAAGTGCAGGCTTCTGAGGCTGATGGCTCCCCCCCTCAGCGCAGGATGTATATCTCCACCCGGCGATTTGTCCGGGCTTCGGCCTTGTTTCGTGTTTGAATTCGGGGCTGCAACTCTCCAAAATAACTCGTTCCGATCTTCTGTTCAGGATACCCCAATTCCATCAGGCGACGCTTCACATTTTCCGAGCGACGATACGAAAGACTGACGTTATACTCGTTTGTCCCTTCCACATCGGTGTGGCCGCGGAGCATCAGTCGGGCATGTGGCGTTGTTTTAAGGTAGCCCAGCAGATCTTGTATGATCGCTTCCGCCTGCCGGTCAATGCGCGCGGAGTCAAAGTCGAAGTTCACGATGAACTCACGGACATTTCCCGAACCATCCGTCTGGCCTGCGTCACCAGCGGGTTTCAGGCCGCTTCCGGTGAACACGTACAAATCACCCTGAGCACCACCCTTGCCAGCCGGAGGTTTGGCGGGTGCCCCGTTGGCATCCACCCATTCATCCCGAAGCTTCCCGACAAACAAAGGCGGAGCGGATACCCAGGAAACTTCCCGTCCCGTATTCACCTTGTGCACCTGAGATTGCTTCAGGCGCGTATCCAGCTCTCCGGTGTTGGAGAGCCTCACTTCATAGTCTCGTTCAGGCAGACCATCCACGGAATAGTTCCCTTTTTCATCCGTCACGAATTCTCCGATGCGTCGGCGGGTCACGCCATCCGGCTCGATCAGAAACACCGTCACCTTTACGCCCGACTGGCGTAATCCCGTACTGGCATCCACCACGGCACCCGTCAGGCGGGTCGTATAAAACCGCTTCTTGTAACCAAAGATGTCATCCGAACCATGACGGTTCGATGTCAGATAACCGCGGCCATTACTGCCGGGGATCTCCGTCCATCCAAAATCATCATAGGAAGAGTTCAGCGGATAGGAAATATGAGCGACCGCACCAAACACGCCATCGGCACTGGCCGCACTGCTGTAAATGTCCAGACCTCCAAGACCCGGGCGGCCATCGGAACTAAAATACAGAACACCTGCTCCATCAAAACCCGAGAACACCTCGTTACCCGGAGAGTTCAGGGCCGCAACAGGCTGTGAGGAAGACCATTTTCCCGAAGTGTCGCGCCGACTGATGAAGAGATCATAATCTGTTCCCCCCTTCCGCATAGCACTGTAGACCAGGATCTCTCCACTGGGATGTATGGCAGGATGCATGGCGATGGAATCTTCCGTTGAAAGTGTCAGAAAACGGGTGGCCACGACCATCCCATTGCGAACATCCGCCTCTACGACCTGCAGGCTGCGGGGCGCATCATTTTTGATACGTCCCTCTTCATTGGCACTGAAATATACCCGGCCGCTGGCGATGCTGGCCGTCGCATGTCCGATATTATAGTCCAGTCGGTTCAATCCCATGAACTCCCGCAACAGGTCGTTCGGATCGAGGACGGTCGACCGACTGCCTTTGGCGATCGAACCCTGCGAGCGCAGGCTGTTCTCCGACAGGGCATAGGTGTTGGCGAGGCGTTTGGGCTTTGTCGACTGAGCATTGGCGACGACGCGCGGCGCCGGAACGCCGCCCATCTCCAGCTCCAGACCGTCATCCACCCAGGCCTGCCGGATCATGGATTTTCCATCCCAGCCTGCCACGGTGTGTTGTGACTTGAACGCGGGTTCGTTGGTACTCCACATGACCCTTCCATTAAAAATGAAGGGAGAGAACTCATTGAAATCCGGCGTGTTCACCAGCGCATAACCCACTTGCCAGTCAGAAGAATCCTTCATGAACTGACCGACACTCCTGAACCCTTCCGCCCGCGAGCCAAAAGACGTCAAACCAGATAGCAGCACACGAGCAGAGTCGTATCTCCCGTCGATGGCATAGATCTCTGCACGCTTTCTCAACAGATCTTTATCTGCCAGCAACAAAGTCTGCGGCATGCTGTCCAGCCACCGGCCGCTGTTGCGGTAATCCCGGATATTCCAGTGTGCACGCGCCAGCTGCGAGAACACACGGGGATCGGGTCGTTCGCCCTTGTCTTTCCTGAAGAATTGCAGATAGCGCTCATACAAGCCGATGGCCTTGGGGAAATTGAACGCCTGGAATGCTTCATCCCCCTTGTTCAATGTGGCTTTCGACTGCTGAGCCTGAAGGGTTCCGACGCAAAGCGCCAGCAGACCTGTGATGATGAATCCGTTGATGCTGATCCTGCTCATGCCATTAATAATATCTCGGTGAAAGTACCTTTTCTCTCAGGGAACGTCCCCACTCGTAGCGCATCATGATCTCATGCGAACCCTGGTTGAAGTTGACCAGACGAGAAATGTTATGCTCATATGCATACCCGAAGCGCAGCTTGTCCGTCAGCTGCAACTCCAGCAGTCCGTACACCGCATCCTCCGTCCGGTAGCTGATGCCACCTCCTACCCGGTCGTGCAGCCAAATGTTCAGGTTCAGGTCTGCCTGCACCGGTGCGCCCGACACGGCCTTCAAGAGGAACGACGGCTTGATCACGATCTCCGGGGTCGCTTTGAACACACCGCCGCCGTTGAGGAAGTAATGCCCTTCCGCACCGGCACGGGAGATCAGCGCCTGACCTGCCACGTTGTATTTTGTCCGCAGCAGCGCCGGTGACGAAAACCCGAGATAGAAGCGCTCGGAGGCCCAAAGGGCGCCGAACCCGAAGGTCGGCAGCAGGGCGTTCACCACCGCCTGGGTCTGCGGGTCGCCCGCATCCAGCGCAAAGGCCCGTCCATAGTTGACGTTGTAGTTCAGCATGCCGGAACTGATGCCAAGGGTCAGCGTCGAGTTCTCGAACGGGGCGTGGTAGGCGAAGAAGCCCTGTACACCCGAGGTCCGCTCGATATAGATGTGATCGAAGTACATCTGACCGCCCCAGCTGAAGTTGTGGTCGGTGATCCGCTGGTCGAAGGATACGGACCCCGTCGTCGGAGCACCCGGAAAATCCACCCATTGCCTGCGCATCAGCATCGTGGCATTGGGAACGCCCCGGTGACCGGCATAGGCCGGATTGATGTTCAACCCGTTGAACATATACTGCGCATACATCGGCTGCTGCTGGGATCTGCCGGCAAACGGCACCAGCAGGACGATCGACAGTATGATTTGAATCCTCTTCATCTTTTTATTGTTTGTCATTCCGCCGATATCGTTATCAATAGGTATCACGTTTCAACATCAGTGCCCCGCGGCGCACTTCCTTCTCGCCCGTGCGCGCATTCTCGATGTCCACCAGGAAGAAGTAAGATCCGTGCGGCAGGTCCTTGCCCAGGAAGCTGCCCGTACCCTTTCCATCCCAGTCATTGCGATAATCGTCGCTCCGGTACACCATCTGGCCCCAGCGGTTGTATACCTGTACCTTGATCCGAACGCCCGAAGGACGTACGATCACCCACTTGTCGTTGAAGCCGTCGTTGTTCGGCGTGAAGATCGTGGGGATGATCAGCTGCACTGGCTTGATCACCGTCAGCGTCGGAACACCCGGACCTGTATCGCGGCCACCGGACCTTGACATGTCGATCGACTGAACCGTCAGTTTGCCCAGCGGAGAGGCCACCGTCACATCTGCGATGTTCTGGATATTCCCTGCATAGCCGTTCGGCTCGATCTTCACAGACAAGTTGATAGAATCTGTCGCCAGCGGTCCGAGCGT
>CAJBZC010000272.1 GCA_903959965.1 uncultured bacterium | reverse complement strand
TCATCAGGTTCCTCACCGGCACACCATGCCGGGTAACGGCGATCCGAAATCGCACGGGGACACCTGGCTCACGCTGCCACCCGCCCTGATCGGGCACGATCGTCACCTGCACCGGCTGCAGCGCAGGTTGTGCCTGTGTCCCGGCGACCAGGGATAAAATAAATATAAGAATGAAACAAATATAAGTTTCTATATATTTTCGTGTAGTCATGACCGTTAGTCATCATTTTTCATGAACGAATTGCCGACTATTGTACGCTTCGGTACGCAGCCGAAGTCCGGCGGCATCGGTACATTCGACTTCGATGGTCCTCGATTCTCCCGGCAGCAGTGTGAAATATCCGTCGTTGAAGAGTGCCGGCAGACGCAGATTCCCGGCCGCATCTGCCAGGTTCGCTTTGATGCCGACCACCGGCGACTTCCCCGGATTTTGCAGCCGATAAGTAACCCGATCGCCGGAGGCGGCTACACGCGTAGCTTTCAGCGGCTGCTCAGCCAACTCATTGAAAGCCTTGAAATCCCCACCACGCTGGCGGGTCTTCCAGTATTCATTCACAGATAAATTACTGCCTGCGGCGTCTTTCAACTGAAGACGCACCAAAAACACAGTCGGCAACTTCGTTGAATCCAAGGTCGGAGCAGGACTGACCTGTTTGTCATTGGCCTTTAACGCAACATCCGAAAAGCTGACTGATTGAATGCGTTTGCCGTCAAGCCCGTAGACCATGTACTCCAGCCGCAGCCCTTTCAGATCGGCCAGTGTGGCGTTCACTATAACGATTTTATTGTCATGTCTATTCAGCTGAACATGCACCGGTTCGCAGGCCTTCTTCGCTCCGAAATAGGATCCGTGCGTTTCCCCGTCCCAGGAATAGGTCTGCCAGATCATGCTGGGCCAGGCCGGATGGGTCATCCACAACAAGACACCGCTGCCGCGATCCCACATCCGATTATTCCATCCCTCGAAGATCGCCCGGTGACTTTCGTAGTTGACGAGCTGCACCTTGCGGGAGAAATCATCGAGGCCGGAAGGTTTTCCGTAGAGACTGTCCACGGCCCGCAGGTATCCAGGCAGGTTCTGATTGTTGCTGTGCAGATCGTGATAATGCCATACATCATTGATCGGCCACTGATCTTCCGGCTTGATGAACTTCCGAATGGTGCTGGCCACGGGCACGGAGAAAGTGCCGATCTCGGTGCTGAATCCCTCAGCATACTTTGTGAAGTACAGGGATGGATCCTCGATATAATGCCAGTCGCCGCTGGGCCGCAGGTTGATCTCACGGGAGTTCCCGATATAATGCCGCGTGCCATCTTCCAACAGCAGTTGCCGGTAGAGTTCCTCTTCAATGCCATCCGGCGCATAACCCTCGTTGCGAGGGCACCAGATCGCGATCGATGCGTGATTGCGGAAACGTTTGATGGCATCCAGCGTATTGTCGAGAAATAGTTTCTGATCCAGCGGATTGAGATTATATCCCTCCGTGGATATCCAGAAATCATTCCACACCAACATGCCATACTCATCGGCCAGGTCGAAGAACATCGATTCCGTACTCTCGCCCGTCCAATTGCGGATCATGTTGTAATTCGCGTGCCGATGGATCTTGAAATAAGGCTCCAGTTTTTCGCGACTGACATTCTTCATGCCATCATCCATTCCCCAATTACCTCCGCGGCAGAAGATCCGCCGGCCATTGACGCGTACCACCAGGAAGGGATTGCCGGTATCAGGTAGGGCCGTGAACTTTGTCAGATCGGCTGTCGGGCGGATGGACGGAATGAATATACGCGGCTCGAAGGCGCGGCGCTTGACATTATCAAAGGGCGGCGCCGTATCTGCCCGATCCGTGGGATTGTAATTAAATCGCCAGGCCGGACGCTGCGGGGCATCTGCCATCAGGTCGTAAGAGAATTCACGGATGCCGAAGCGGAGCGACTTCCGGTCGGATACCGATCCGTCACTACCGGTCACGGCTAACCGAAGTTGATGAAGATGCTGTGCGCCGTAGCCGTTGGGCCACCAAAGGGCCGGATTGCGCAAACGCAGCGCGGGATGTGTCGCCGGGCTGAAGCTGATGGTGCGGGAAGCTCCGGGTGCCAGCGTCACCGACTGCTCAACCATTACATTTCCAAAGGAAGCGCGCAGGGTTATGCTACGCTCCACCGCTGCATGGTTCTGCAACGGGATACGGATCGTGACGTCCGCGGAAGTCGTATCCGGCAAGGGGAGGTCCGTGATCACCTGGGGATCGCCGATGGTTACATCCGCCGTGTACCGCAGCGAAACATCCTGCCAGATGCCAATGTTCCGGTCGCGGATACCCGGCACCCAGTCCCATCCTTCCGAAGAAATGAAGGTGGGTCCATCAAGTGCCAGCTGGCCACCGTTGGGTCCCATCCCCGATGCAAAAGATTGCTCATGCGGGATGCCCGGGTTGGGCGGCGGCAGGATGTGCACCACCAACGTGTTGATGCCATTGAGTTTGAGCAGGGATGTCACGTCGAACTTCGACCGACGGAAGGCGCCATGCGTCTGCCCGATGAATTGGCCATTGAGGAAAAAGATCGCCTTGTAATTGATCCCATCAAAATGCAGCCAGGCCCTTTGACTTCCGGGCATCTTCGGGGTCTCGAAACTCCGGCGATACCACCAGTCCTGGCGACAAAGTGTATCCGGAATGGCCATATTGTTGAG